>NZ_JASGBY010000009.1:0-206394 GCF_030053355.1 Pantoea sp. EA-12
TCTTCAGGCGCTTTATCGATCTCGTCGAATTTACTTGCCTTACCGCCGTAGGTTTTAGCCAGAACGGTGGTGATTGCTGCAGTCAGAGTGGTTTTACCATGGTCAACGTGACCGATGGTGCCGACGTTTACGTGCAGTTTGTTACGCTGAAATTGCTCTTTCGCCATGGCGATAATTCCTTACGTTGTGCCTTCATGAGTCATGAAGGCATCAGTTCACAATTTTTAAACCGTAGCTTATTTGCTACGAGCTTCAATAACGGCCTGAGCGACGTTGTTCGGCGCATCATCGTACTTCAGGAACTCCATGGAGTAAGAAGCACGGCCTTTGGTCAGAGAACGCAGCTGAGTTGCATATCCGAACATTTCAGACAGTGGAACTTCAGCATGGATCTGAACGCCAGTAGCGTTAGATTCCTGTCCTTTGAGCATACCACGACGACGGCTAAGGTCACCGATAACGTCACCAGTGTTCTCTTCCGGAGTCTCAACTTCAACTTTCATGATTGGCTCAAGCAGCACAGGTTGTGCTTTTTTGAAGCCTTCTTTGAACGCTAAAGAAGCAGCCAGTTTAAACGCCAGCTCTGAGGAGTCGACATCATGGTATGAACCGAAGTGCAGACGAACACCCAGATCAACTACCGGATAACCCGCCAGTGGACCTGATTTCAGCTGCTCCTGAAGGCCTTTATCAACCGCAGGGATGTATTCAGTTGGAATCACACCGCCCTTGATATCGTTGACAAATTCGTAACCTTTCGGGTTAACACCTGGCTCCAGAGGGTACATGTCGATAACAACATGACCGTACTGACCACGACCACCAGACTGCTTGGCGTGTTTACCTTCGATATCGGTAACTTTAGAGCGAATCGCTTCACGGTAAGCAACCTGTGGTTTACCCACGTTTGCTTCCACGTTGAACTCACGCTTCATACGGTCAACGATGATATCGAGGTGCAGTTCACCCATACCGGCGATGATGGTCTGGTTAGATTCTTCATCAGTCCATACGCGGAATGATGGGTCTTCTTTAGCCAGACGGCCCAGAGCCAGACCCATTTTTTCCTGGTCAGCTTTGGTTTTTGGTTCAACGGCGATTGAGATTACTGGCTCAGGGAATTCCATGCGCTCAAGGATGATGACGTTGTCTGGGTCACACAGGGTGTCACCAGTGGTCACATCTTTCAGGCCGATCGCTGCTGCGATGTCGCCCGCACGAACTTCTTTGATCTCTTCACGTTTGTTAGCGTGCATCTGTACGATACGGCCCAGACGCTCACGGTTTGACTTAACCGGGTTGTAAACGGTATCACCCGTGTTAACAACACCTGAGTAAACGCGGAAGAAGGTCAGGTTACCAACAAACGGGTCGGTAGCGATTTTGAACGCCAGTGCAGCAAACGGCTCTTTGTCGTCTGAGTGACGCTCAGCCGGCGTGTCTTTACCGTCGTCCAGCATACCGTTAATCGCGGTAACGTCAGTTGGTGCTGGCAGGTATTCAACAACCGCATCCAGCATCGCCTGAACACCTTTGTTCTTAAATGCAGAACCACAGGTTACCAGGATAATTTCGTTGTTCAGAACGCGCTTACGCAGAGAGGTTTTGATCTCTTCTTCAGTCAGCTCTTCGCCGCCGAAGAATTTATCCATCAGCTCATCAGAACCTTCAGCTGCAGCTTCAACGAGCTTAGCACGCCATTCTTCAGCCAGTTCCTGCATATCCGCTGGAATATCTTCGTAAACGAAGGTGACGCCTTGATCGGCCTCGTTCCAGTTGATTGCTTTCATTTTCACCAGGTCAACAACACCGGTGAAGCCTTCTTCTGCGCCGATAGCCAGCTGAAGTGGTACTGGGTTTGCACCCAGACGATCTTTCATCTGACCAACAACTTTCAGGAAGTTAGCACCCATACGGTCCATTTTGTTAACGAACGCGATGCGTGGAACTTTATATTTGTTAGCCTGGCGCCATACGGTTTCAGACTGTGGCTGAACGCCGCCAACTGCACAGTAAACCATTACCGCGCCATCAAGCACACGCATAGAACGCTCAACTTCGATGGTGAAGTCAACGTGTCCCGGGGTGTCGATGATGTTTACGTGGTGTGGTTCGAACTGCTTAGCCATACCAGACCAGTAACAGGTAGTCGCAGCAGAGGTAATGGTAATACCACGCTCCTGCTCCTGCTCCATCCAGTCCATGGTTGCTGCGCCGTCATGTACTTCACCGATTTTGTGGTTTACACCGGTGTAGAACAGAACACGTTCGGTAGTAGTAGTCTTACCGGCGTCGATGTGCGCACTGATACCAATGTTGCGGTAGCGCTCAATGGGTGTTTTACGAGCCATTTGATTCCTCTGATTCTGAGACGTTCTAAGTTAAAAAAGCCCAGCAGGTGAGTCACTGGGACGCCCGCTGGGTTAATAACAACTACGCAGCTGTTACCAGCGGTAGTGTGCGAACGCCTTGTTGGCTTCTGCCATGCGGTGAACGTCTTCACGTTTCTTAACTGCAGTACCTTTGTTCTCTGCAGCATCAGAAAGTTCGTTCGCCAGGCGGAGAGCCATAGATTTATCACCGCGTTTACGAGCAGCTTCTACGATCCAACGCATTGCCAGAGCATTACGACGAACCGGACGGACTTCAACTGGAACCTGGTAGGTTGAACCACCAACGCGACGTGACTTAACTTCTACAGTCGGACGTACGTTTTCGAGTGCAACTTCGAAAGCTTCCAGACCATCTTTACCAGCACGTTGAGCCAGGGTATCAAGTGCGGTATAGACGATAGATTCAGCAGTAGATTTTTTACCATCTACCATCAGGATGTTTACAAATTTAGCCAGCAGCTCTGATCCGAACTTAGGATCCGGCAGAATTTTACGCTGACCAATGACGCGACGACGTGGCATGGAAATACTCCGTTGTTAATTCAGGATTGTCCAAAACTCTACGAGTTTATTTTGACATTAAAGTTAAAACGTTTGGCCTTACTTAACGGAGAACCATTAAGCCTTTGGCTTCTTCACGCCATACTTGGAGCGTGACTGCTTACGGTCTTTAACACCTGAGCAGTCCAGCGCGCCACGAACGGTGTGGTAACGCACACCTGGCAAGTCTTTAACACGACCGCCACGGATCAGGATCACTGAGTGCTCCTGCAGGTTATGACCTTCACCGCCGATGTAGGAGGTAACTTCAAAACCGTTAGTCAAACGCACACGGCAAACTTTACGCAGTGCTGAGTTTGGTTTTTTAGGGGTAGTGGTGTACACACGAGTACAAACACCACGTTTCTGCGGGCAAGCTTCCAGCGCAGGCACGTTGCTCTTTGCAACTTTGCGTACGCGTGGTTTGCGAACCAGCTGGTTAACTGTTGCCATTAAATAGCTCCTGGGATTTAGCTTTTTGCTTCGTAAACACGTAATAAATCGCCTCGTATTTCTACGAGGAGGCAGAATTCTAGGACTGTGTCAAAAGGGTGTCAAGAAATAACCAAGTTTTCGCTGTTACCAGGCCACTTGTTGTTGGTGCTTTATCGTCAAGGCAACGAACCCAGTATAGTCCAGCGGCTGGATGTTGGTCGAAATTTGGCCAACAAGTCCGCGTGCCAGCACATCTTCTTCTAAAACCCACAGCGTTGCAGGCGAAGACGACAGCTTGAGGAACATCTGGCTGCCCTCGAGCGCGGCGGTGACGCCATCCTGCAATAGCAATACATCATCCCCCTCTTGCAACAGCAGCAGAAGGCTATCGAGGTCGCATTGCCAGGGGGATTGCAACAGCGTATAAAGCATGGTCGTTTCTCAGAAGCGGATGATACGGTGATAAGTCGCGAGTTTCTGACGCAGAGCGGCTGCATTCAGCACCTCCGCCGTCAATACGCGGTTGGCCGTCACAGACTGCCCACGTGCCAGCAGTGACTCCTCGCAGACAAAACACTGGTCGATGTCATAAAGCTCCAGCACCCCAAAGGTAGCAATGTAGTTGCGCGCCAGAATCTTTTCCGGCTGCTGGTGCGGGTTAAGTTGCAGCACGCCATCACCCACAAAGAACAACGCAATATCTTCACTCAGCGCGCCTGTCGCCAATACTGCATCCAGCCCTTCCCTGCCGGCACTGCTGCCGTGCGGAGCCTGAGTAAACAGAAAAGCCACACGATTCATCAGAATTGCACCAATCGATCGCAACTGAGTGCGGCTTCCGCTAACGCACCCAATCCACTGAGTTCAAAACCCGCTTGCAGATTGCTGCCAGAGAGTTGTAATCGCGCGGCTTCCTGCGCATCGGTCACGCCACGACGCAGTGCCGCCGCCACGCAAATATTCAACGCCACGCCACTTTGGTCATGCAGATGCTGCCATTCCCTCACCATATCGATTTCATCGCTAGCGGGTGCCGTCAGCTGATTGGCATTCAACACGCCCTCACGATAAAAGAAGACGCTTTCCAGCTGATGTCCCGCCCCGATTAGCGCACGCGCAAACAGCAGCGCGCTGCTGGCATGCTGCGTACCGTACGCCGGGCCGGTGACCAGCAAGGTGTAGCGCATTAGCGATCCTGCCCCTGGAAATCACCGTTTTTAAACTGGCGGATATAGAGATAAACCGTGTGTTTGGAGATATTCAGGCGGTCAGCCACCTGATTAATCGCGTCTTTAATATCGAAGATACCTTTCTCATACAGATTGAGCACAATCTGACGATTCTTCGCGTTGTTCGACACATTACGGTCAGCACTCACCTCTTCAATGGTGAACTCCAGCGTTTGCATCACCAGGTCTTCGACGGAACTGGCGAAGTTGACGTTGGAATCAACCTGCTGCATTTCTGGCGGCATAAATGTCGACATGATTTGGGAGAAAGGCACGTCAAGGTTCATGTTGATGCACAGCAAACCGATGACACGCTGCTGGCGATTGCGAATGGCGATAGTCACCGATTTCATCAGCACGCCACTTTTCGCGCGCGTGAAATAAGCACGAGAAACATTGCTGTCTGCGCCGTGCATATCATGCAGCATACGCAGAGCCAAATCGGTAATCGGAGAACCCACTTTACGGCCGGTATGTTCGCCGTTGGCAATACGCACTGCCGAGCATTTCAAATCTTCCAGTGAGTGCAGGACGATTTCGCAGTGCGAACCGATCAGCATCGCCAGACCATCGACCACCGCTTCGTAAGATTTGAGAATATCGTAGTCGGCTTGCTCGAACGGACGTTGCTCCAGTAAATCGAAGTCAGTCAGTTCACCGGGATTGAATGGATTAGACATCGAAGACATTACCCTAAATGGCTGGAGCCTGTCTCGACAGCATTGGGGCAGACTCATATGGTGATTATTATGCAGCTGCTAGTCTGGCAAATGTCGTGGTTATTAGCCACCTAAATAATTCAGTAGAAATGAAACCGCCGCCCGAAGGCGGCGGTATAAGAAATGGCAGATTACTGCGCTTTCTTGTCAGCTTCGGCTGGAGCCTGAGCTTTCTCATCCGCTTTAGGCGCGGGTTTGATATCAAGCAACTCAACATCAAACACCAGGGTGGAGTTAGCCGGAATGCCCGGAACGCCATTTTTACCGTAAGCCAGGTTTGGTGGGATCACCAGCTTGATCTTACCGCCTTTCTTCACGTGCTTCAGACCTTCGGTCCAGCCTGGGATCACACCATCCAGACGGAACGACAGTGGCTCGCCACGGGTGTAAGAGTTATCGAACTCGGTACCGTCAATCAGCGTACCTTTGTAGTTCACGACAACCGTATCGCTGTCTTTTGGTGCGTCGCCAGTACCTTCTTTCTCTACCTGGTACAGCAAGCCTGATTCAGTTTTCTTCACGCCTTTTTCTTTGGCGAATTTGTCAGCGTAAGCGGCACCCTTATCAGAGTTCTCCTTCGCGTCTTTTTCCATCTTAGCCTGTGCTGCGCCTTTCACGCGGCCTTCGAAGGCTTGCAGCGTCTGCTCGATCTCTTGATCAGACAGCTTGCTCTTGCCACCGAATGCATCCTGAACACCTGCGATCAGCTGATCTTTGTCCAGTTTGATGCCCAGTTTCTCTTGTTCCTTCAGAGAGTTGTCCATGTAGCGACCCAAAGAGGCGCCCAACGCATAGGCTGACTGCTGGTCTTCGTTTTTGAAGGCAGCATTCTTAGGTGCCTGTGGCGCAGCCTGCGCTGCGTCAGCCGGAGCTGCGGTGGTTTCTGCTGCCATTGCCAGCGGTGCATTCAGCGCGACGGCCATGGTGGTAGCTAACAATGTGACTTTAAACAGTGATTTCATCCTTTCTCCAAAACCGAAGCATCTAAACCTCGGGAATCATTGCGGACAGTGGCCCACACTATAACTTTACGTGGCAGCGGCGAACACTCCCACAACGTAATTACCCGCTTAACATCCGACCTTTTTTGCATCAGGAAGTTTCACCAGAGATGAAGGCATTCGCGCTGTTTTCAACCATCAGGCCCCATAAAGGTTAAAAATCGGGTGATTCTGGCGCCAAAGGTCGTAGAATCACGCCCGATACGCGCCAGGCGCAGCACCGTAAGAGGAGAAGAGATGATGCAACAAGAAGAGTGGGAACAACGCCTTGAGGCACTGGAAAGCAAGCTGGCTTTCCAGGAAGACACTATCGATCAGCTCAATCACACGGTGACCCAGCATGAACTGGAGATGAGCAGAATGCGTGAACAGGTGCGTTTGCTGGTCGATAAAGTGAAAGCCGCGACACCTTCATTGCTGGCTTCGCAGTCAGAAGAGACGCCGCCACCGCACTACTGATGTCCAGAATGGTTGTGCTGCAAACATAAAAAAGGCCACCTCACGGTGGCCTCTTGTCTCTTCAGGCAAAACTTAGTGGCTGCAGCCGCAACCGCCTGTGCCACAGCCGCCTTGACCGTGATCGTGACCATGGTCGTGATCATGATCGTGGCCGTGTGCGCCATGCACGTGACCGTGGGCGATTTCTTCTTCCGTTGCTTCACGGATCGCCACCACTTCCACGTTAAAGTTCAGGTTCTGACCTGCCAGCATGTGGTTACCATCAACCACAACATGCTCGTCTTCCACTTCGGTGATTTCAACCGGAACCGGGCCTTGATCGGTTTCTGCCAGGAAGCGCATGCCAACCTGCAGTTCATCCACGCCCATGAACACGTCTTTTGGTACGCGCTGAACCAGATTGTCATCATACTGACCGTAAGCATCGTTTGCTGGGATATGCACATCAAACTTATCGCCTACATCATGATTTTCCAGCGCTTTTTCCAGACCAGAAATCAGGGAACCATGACCGTGCAGATAGTCCAACGGTGCACTCACCGGTGACTCGTCAACCAACACACCGTCTTCGGTACGAACCTGATACGCCAGGCTCACCACCAGGTCTTTTGCTACTTTCATGATATCTCCTAACCGTTGAGAACTGAGATCCCGTCTCATTGGTCTATTTGCGTGCAATAACCAACCAGAAAGGTTCAAGACTGAGGATGCCAACAAATGTGTTGCTGCATACTGCTCAGCGTTAATGGCGCCGATTGTAACGGAATTCAATCCCGCTGTAAGTTTAAGCTTAAAAAAAGCTGCGCCATTCCGCTATTCAGGATGAAAAATGCCGATCACTTGCTCGTTGCTGCGCACCTGCTCGCGAACCTGCTTATCCGCTTCGCGCATTTGGTGGCCGCACTTGACGCACTCCACCACATCGACATTGTTTTCACGCCACAGCGCCAGGGTGTCTTTTTCCTGACATTGCGGACAGACTGCACCGGCAATAAAACGTTTACGCATACTCTTTCCTGCCCGTCATTAGTGAACGGATACGTTAAGTGTAGTTCTACTCGTCATCCCAGCCGTCAAACTGGCGTTTTTCGTGCTGCATTTCCCGCTGGAAGATATCCTCCAGCTCACGGCGCGCTTCTTTCACACGTGAAACCTGGGCACTGTCATCGTGGCTTGGCACCAGTTCACGCAGCATACGCATATCCAGCCGACGGAAGTGCTGCTGAGCACGTTGCGCCTGGTGCGGATGCATACCCAATGAGATCAGCGCTTTGCGGCCTAGCTCCAACGCACTCGAGAAGGTTTCACGTGAGAACAGCGTCACACCCGCCTGCAACAACTCATGCGCTTCAACACGACCACGTGCACGCGCCAGGATTTCCAACTGCGGGAAGTGCTGCTGGCAAAGATGCACGATGGTCATCGAATCTTCAGGATCATTGCAAGTAATCACGATCGATTGCGCATTTTCTGCGCCGGCAGCGCGCAACAGCTCCAGCTCGGTCGCATCGCCATAGTAAACCTTGTAGCCATATTTGCGCATCAGGCTGACTGCAGAGATATCACGTTCCAGTACGGTGATACGTTTGTTGTTGGCCATCAGCAGGCGGCCCACCACCTGACCGAAACGCCCAAAGCCCACCACAATCACCTGCGGCTGATCGTCTTCGACAAACGGCTTTTCACTGTCATCATCTGGCTCATTGAAACGGCGCGCGAGCAATTTATCCACGCCCTGCATCAGCAGAGGGGTGGTCATCATCGATAGCGTCACCGTCACCAGCAGCAGCGGCAGTTGATCGCCGCTGAACAATTTGGCGGAGGAAGCCGCCGAGAACAGCACGAACGCAAACTCACCGCCCTGGCTCAACACGCCAGCAAACTGCTGGCGCTCAGAACTGCGCAGCCCGTAAATACGCGCCAGCACATAGAGCACCAGCGTTTTCACCGCCACCAGAATCACCACGCCAAGAATGATTTCGACGATGTGGGTATAGAGCACGCCAAGGTTCAGCGCCATGCCAACGGAGATAAAAAACAGCCCCAGCAGTAACCCTTTAAAGGGTTCAATCGCCACTTCCAGCTCGTGGCGATATTCACTTTCTGCCAACAGGATACCGGCAATAAAAGTACCCAGCGCCATCGACAGCCCCAGCGCATCCATAAACAGCGCAGAGCCGAGCACCAGCAACAACGAGGCTGCGGTGAACACTTCACGCACCCCCGAAGCCGCAATAAAGCGGAAGATAGGACGCAGCAAATAGCGGCCGCCCACCAGCATGCCGGCAAACGCCAGCACCTTCATCCCCACTTTCAGCCAGTCGACATGGCCACTGTCACCCCCTGCCAGCAGCGGGACCAGCGCCAATGCGGGGATGACGGCTAAATCCTGAAAGAGCAGCACCGAGAAGCCAAGCTGACCCGCTTCACTGCGGTTCATGCCTTTATCTCGCATCAACTGCAGCGCCATGGCGGTTGAAGACATGGCCAGACCAATCCCGCCAATCACCGCTGCTTGCCAGCTAAAGTTCGTGAGCCACAGCAGCACCCCAAGAATGGCGGCAGAAACCAGCACCTGCGCCGCCCCCACGCCAAAGATCGAGCGGCGCAACGCCCAGAGCTTCGCAGGATTCAGCTCAAGGCCGATGATGAACATCAGGAACACCACGCCGAGTTCAGAGAAATGCAGAATTTCATCGACGTCGCTGATAAAACCTAAGCCCCAAGGGCCGATGGCGATGCCCGCCAGCAAATAGCCCAGCACCGCGCCAATACCGAGGCGCGCCGCAATCGGCACGATCAGCACCGCGGCAACCAGATAGATCACCCCGGCAGTCAGTAAGGTTTGCCCTTCCATTACATGACTCCCTGTGGCAATGGCGCAGCGAGCCAGTCGCGGTATGCCTGCGCATAATTACGCATCACATCTGACGTCTGGCGGCGTGCCCAGTAGATCACCATCGGCGTCATCCAGTGCATACGGCACATCTGGGCCGTCAGCTCAAACGGACGCATGATATCGCTCATGGGATAGCGATTTAACCCATGCGCATGATAAGCCGTTTCCGGCTCCCCGGTGGTTACCACGCTGCGCCAATACTTACCTTCTAATGCATTGCCGTCTGTACCGCTGGCAAAGCCGCGCGACAAGACGCGGTCCAGCCACTCTTTTAGCAATGCTGGGCAGCTGTAGGTATAAAGTGGATGCTGAAACACCACGATCTGATGCTCACGTAACAGTTGCTGCTCGTGGTGAATATCAATAAAAAAGTCCGGATAGTGGGCATATAAATCGTGCACCGTGACGTGGTCCAGTTCCATAGCCGACTGCAGCAAAACCCGATTAGCAATCGAATCCTGTGATTCCGGATGGGCGTAAAGCAGCAAAATTTTGGGTGGCTGCGACATCGTTCCCCTCCAAAGCGTCGTCACAGCAGAGGAATTCCGCTACCATGCTCGACGCAACTAAACATTCTCGAATTATGTTGCCGATAAATTAACATATTCTGACGATACGGCGCTTATGATTGTATTTTCCTCATTACAAATCCGCCGCGGCACCAATGTGCTGCTGGATAACGCAACAGCCACCATTAATCCCGGCCAAAAAGTCGGTCTGGTGGGCAAAAACGGCTGTGGCAAATCTACGCTGCTGTCGTTGCTTAAAGGTGAACTCAGCAGCGATGCAGGTCACTTCACCTTTCCCAATAGCTGGGCACTGGCATGGGTGAATCAGGAAACCCCTGCGTTAAGTAAAGCCGCGCTGGAATATGTTATTGATGGCGACCGCGAATATCGTCAGCTTGAATCCGAATTAGCGGAAGCCAATGCCAAAGATGATGGTAATGCCATCGCTCTGGTACACGGCAAGCTCGATGCGATTCAGGCATGGAGCATACACGCGCGCGCTTCCAGTCTGCTGCACGGATTGGGCTTTAGCCAGGAACAGTTGATGCGGCCGGTGAGTGATTTCTCCGGTGGCTGGCGTATGCGCCTTAACCTGGCGCAGGCGCTGGTGTGCCGCTCCGATCTGCTGCTGCTTGATGAACCCACCAACCACCTCGATCTCGATGCGGTGATCTGGCTTGAGCGTTGGTTAAAAAGTTACGAAGGCACGCTGATCCTGATCTCGCACGACCGAGATTTTCTTGATCCGGTGGTGGATAAGATTATCCATATCGAGCAGCAGACGATGTTCGAATATACCGGCAACTACAGCTCGTTCGAACGCCAGCGCGTGGCCAAACTGGCACAGCAACAGGCGTTGTTCCAGAGTCAGCAGGAAAAAGTACAACACCTGCAAAAGTACATCGATCGCTTCCGCGCACAGGCCACCAAGGCCAAGCAAGCACAAAGCCGTATCAAAATGCTGGAGCGCATGGAGTTGATTGCCCCGGCACACGTCGATAATCCGTTCAGTTTTAGCTTCCGTGCGCCAGAAAGCCTGCCAAATCCGTTGTTAAAAATGGAGAAAGTAACGGCGGGTTACGGTGAGCGCATCATCCTTGATGCCATCAAACTCAACCTGGTGCCCGGTTCACGCATTGGCTTGCTGGGCCGTAACGGTGCAGGTAAATCGACGCTGATTAAACTGCTGGCGGGCGAAATTGAAGCGCTGGACGGCAAAGTCGGATTGGCCAAAGGCATCAAACTCGGTTACTTCGCACAGCATCAACTTGAGTATCTGCGCGCTGACGAGTCCCCTTTACAGCATCTGGCGCGCATTGCGCCACAAACGCTGGAACAGCAGCTGCGCGACTATCTGGGCGGTTTCGGCTTCCAGGGTGACAAAGTCAGCGAGATCACCGAACGCTTCTCCGGCGGTGAAAAAGCGCGACTGGTGCTGGCGTTGATCGTGTGGCAGCGCCCTAACCTGCTGCTGCTTGATGAACCGACCAACCACCTTGATCTCGACATGCGCCAGGCACTGACCGAAGCGCTGATTGACTTCGAAGGCGCGCTGGTTGTGGTTTCGCATGACCGCCATCTGTTGCGTTCGACCACCGATGACCTCTATCTGGTGCATGACCGTAAAGTCGATGTCTTCGAAGGCGATCTTGATGACTATCAGCAGTGGTTGAGCGACTTGCAGAAGCAACAAGCGCAACAGGATGCCGCACCAAAGCAGGATAACGCCAACAGCGCCCAGTCACGCAAAGATCAGAAACGCCGCGATGCCGAACTGCGTTCGCAGACTCAGCCGTTGCGTAAAGAGATTGAGAAGCTTGAGAAGCAGATGGCGAAATGGCAAAGCCAGTTGAGCGAAGCCGAAGCCTTACTCTCTGACAGTGCGATTTACGATCAGAGCCGTAAAGCCGATCTCAACACAGCGTTGCAACGTCAGGCCGAAAGTAAATCCGCGCTGGAAGAAGTTGAAATGGCATGGCTGGATGCGCAAGAGCAGTTGGAGCAGATGCTGGCGAGTTAAAGCATCACAGTATGTTGAAGACGATCGTAGCGTAGCGAGATAAGGCGCCAGGTGCGCCATGAGCGGAGCATACATGCAGTATGTGAGCATCATGGCGCGCCGCAGCAACGCGATCGCAGCACGCTACGGACGTTTTAAAACGGTTTGTCCCCCAAAACCGTTGCCCGATGCATCACCCTTCGTGCCGGATAATAATCCGCATTCGCGTAATGCTGCGTCACGCGGTTATCCCAGATCGCCACATCATTCTCCTGCCAGCGCCAGCGTACCTGGAACTCGGGTTTGGCGGTATGTGCGAACAGGAAGCCCAACAGTGCATCACTCTCTTTCTCACTCAATCCCAGCAAGCGCGTGGTAAAACCTTCATTCACAAACAGCGCTTTGCGCCCGCTCACCGGATGGGTTCGGATCACCGGATGTTGCACCGGTGGATTTTTCGCGACAGCCTGCTGCCAACGCTGATGCTCTTCTTCGGTTTTACGGTACTTATACTCCTGGAAAGATTTTTTAAAATCGTGCTCGGCCTGCAAGCCACTCAGCAGCTGCTTAAAGGGTTCAGACAGCGCTTCATAGGCTGCAATCCCGGTGGACCACAAGGTATCGCCGCCACTCTCCGGCAACAGCTTCGAGGCGAGAATCGCAATCGCTGGAGGCGTGTCGATAAAAGTCACATCGGTGTGCCAGTTATCATTATCCGGCGGATTGTCCTGATGGGTGTCCAGCACGATAATCTCTTCCACCCCTTCCGCATGCGGATAAACCGGGTGGATATGCAGATCGCCGAAGCGCACCGCCAGCGCACGCTGCTGTGCGGGTGTGATCACCTGATTACGCAGAAACAACACTTGATGGCGTAGCAGGCCGTGATAAAGCTGCTCAAACTGCGCGTCGCTTAACGGGCGGCTGAGATCGAGATCGCCGACCTGTGCGCCGATATGCGGGCCCAGCGCGGTAAAAGTCACACGTTCATTCATTGTTGTTCTCCATTCCAGGGTGTCAGACGGCGCTGCAGAGCGCGCAGACCCAGTTCTAGACTAAAGGCAATCAGCGCAATCACCGCGATACCGGCCAGCACCACATCGGTGGCGAGAAACTCGCCCGCCGACTGCACCATAAATCCGAGCCCGCGCGTGGCAGCAATCAGTTCGGCGGCCACCAGCGTTGACCATCCCACGCCCAGGCCAATCCGCAAACCGGTCAGAATTTCCGGCAGCGCCCCCGGCAAAATCACGTAACGTAACAGCTGCCAGCGCGACGCGCCTAATGCCTGAGCCGCACGAATCCGCACCTGCTGCGCATTTTTCACGCCTGCCAGCGTCGAGAGCGTCACCGGCGCGAAGATCGCCAGATAGATCAGTAAAATTTTCGAGGTTTCGCCGATACCAAACCAAATCACCATCAGCGGTAAATAAGCCAGCGGCGGCACCGGGCGATAGAGTTCAATCAGCGGATCCAGCAGCCCACGAATCGCCGGACTCAATCCCATCGCAATGCCCACCGGAATACCGATCAGTGCGGCAAAGAACAGCGCTACCAGCATGCGCGTCAAACTGGCACCCAAGTGTTGCCACAGGGTCGCATCCATAAAGCCTTGTGGGCTGGCGATCAGCAGTAACTTTTGCAGCACCTGCTGTGGCGGCGGTAGAAATAAAGGGGCGACTAAACCGAGTGCGGTCACCGCCCACCACACCAGCAGCAGCAGAGCTACGCTTAACAAGCTGAGAGAAAACTGGGGTGAAAACGGCCAGCGCAGCGAGCGGCGCCGCGTCTGGGTTTTCTCATCAATCACCGCACTCATACAAACGCCTCCCGCTGGGAAAAGACCTGATTCAATACATACTCACGACGTTCGATGAAAGCCGGATCGGATTTAATGCTGCGGCACGGCTCACCCGCGGCAAACCGTTGGCCAAAGTCGAGTTTGATTCGCTCAACCACGCGCCCTGGCCCCGGCGACAGCAGCACCAGTTCGCTGGCGAGAAACACCGCTTCCTCTATATCGTGGGTTATCAGCAAAATCTGTTTACCGGTATCCCGCCACAGCGTCAGAAGCAGTGTTTGCATCTGTTCGCGGGTAAAAGCATCCAGCGCACCAAACGGCTCATCTAACAGCAGCAGCTGAGGGTCAGCCGCCAGCGCACGGGCAATACCCACGCGCTGACGTTGACCCCCAGAGAGCTGCCAGATAAAACGCTTTTCTGCCCCTTCCAGTCCCACTTTGCGGATCAAACGTCGGGCGATGGCGTGACGCTCGGCTTTCGCCATTCCCGCCAGTTGTAAACCAAAGGCCACGTTATCGATCACGTTACGCCACGGCAGCAATCCCTCGTTCTGGAATACCACGCCGCGTTCGGCACCGGGCCCGTTCACCGCTTTGCCATCCAGCGTAATGCTGCCCGACTCCAGCGGCAGAAAACCGGCAATCAGATTGAGCAGTGTGGTTTTTCCGCAACCAGAAGGCCCCAGCACCACCAGCAGGTCGCGTTGGTCGAGCTGCAAATTGATATCTTGCAGCGCGGGTTGTCCGGCGTAACGCGCATTCAGGTTGGTGATGCTGAGCATATAACCTCCGTTACTTCGCTAAGGGTGCAACAAAGCGTGTGGTGACGTAGCTGCTGTAGTCGCTGGCGGCATCCGGCACTTTGCCCTGCTCTTTCAGGAAGTGCGCGGTGTCGACAATCGCCTTGTTCACGGGTTTACCCAGCTGTTCGAGCTGTTGATGCGCAGTCAGGTAAGTGTTGCCTTTCACCAGCACCGGCACATCGCTCTCCGGCACGCCGCTTAAGCGTGACAGCTTGCTCAGGTTGTCTGGCTGCTTGAGCCACTGATCGGGATTGGCGATATACGCCTGTTGTGCGTCAATCGCGCTGCGGGCGAAGGCGGTGACGATCTCAGGATGCTGTTGCGCGAAGTCTTTGCGCACCACCCAGACATCCAGCGTCGGTGAGCCCCATTTGCCCACCTGAGAAGAGTCAGTCAACACCGTGCCGTCTTTTTCCAGCTCATTCACCGCAGGAGACCAGACATAGGCGCCATCGATGTCACCGCGTTTCCACGCGGCAATAATGGCGGGCGGTTGCAGGTTCACTAACTGCACCTGTGATGGCTTGATGCCCCAATGTTTGAGCGCAGACAGCAGGCTGTAATGCGTTGTGGAGATGAAAGGCACCGCAATGCGTTTGCCAATCAGATCTTTAGGTTGGGTGATGGATTTCTTCACCACCAGCGCTTCGGAATTACCGAGCTGAGAGGCCAACAGAAAGGCTTCAATCGGCAGCTGTTGCGTGGCTGCTACGGCCAGCGGACTCGACCCGATATTGCCGATCTGCACATCGCCCGAGGCCAATGCGCGCAGCACGCTGGCACCGCTATCAAATTTACGCCAGTCAACGGTTGCGCCACTCTCTTTGGCAAAGGTGTTATCGGCTTGCGCTACTTTGGCCGGCTCTGCCGAAGTTTGATACGCCACCGTCACGTTGACCGCTTGCGCCTGAAAGGCCATCAGGGCGAATGCTGCTGCCACTGCTGTTATTGTTTTTTTCACTGCCATCATCGTTCACCCCAATGTTATGTCGTGACGGCAGTTTCTCCAGTGCGGGTAATTTCATAAAGGAATTAAAAATTATCCCTAATGAAAATCTGTTCTTAGATCAACATCGGGCAAGGCTATGCGGAATACGCAATTGCAAAGAAGTCGTAAAGACAGAAATATGTCACGCGCTCACATCCTGACTGTGTTATTGATAGGCTCCTGATTTTACAACCCTGTTGCCGGTACTGAATCCATGTCGATTGAGAAAGTTGCGCATCTCGCTGGCGTATCAAAAGCCACGGTATCACGGGTGTTAAATCAACATCCCGGTGTGCGACCGGACACGCGTGAAAAGGTGCTGGCGGCCATTGAGCACTGCGATTACCAACCCAATCTCCTTGCACGTCAGTTGCGCACCTCGCAAAGCCATATGTTACTGGTGTTAATTTCAGACATCACCAATCCCTTCTGTTCGCGCGTAGTGCAAGGCATTGAAGCTGAAGCCGAGGCACAGGGTTATCACATCCTGTTGTGCAATTCGGCCTCGCAGTTACCCCGCGAAGCCGCTTACCTGGCGTTGCTGAGTGGTAAAGTGGTGGATGGCGTGATCACCATGGACGCTGCCGCCTGCCTACAGGAGCTGAAAGGTATGATTGGTGATGCGCCCTGGGTGCAGTGCGCGGAATACGATCCGTCGATCCCGGCCTCCAGCGTCACCATCGATAATAAAGAAGCCGCCTTCGAAACCGTGCGTTACTTGGCCAGTAAAGGCCGTCGCCGCATTGCGCTGGTGAATTGCGATATGCGCTACCTCTACTCCCATCAGCGAGAGTGTGGTTACCGTGAGGCGCTGGAACAGCTGGAACTCAGTTGGGGTGCAGTCGCTTATGCTGAAAACATTTCGTGCGAGTCGGGAAGCGCTGCGCTGCGGGAGTTGTTGTTGCACCCGGAACGTCCAGACGCGGTGTTTGCGGTGTCGGATGTGCTGGCCGTCGGTGTGATCCATGCCGCGCTGGAGGCCGGATTGCGCGTGCCGGAAGATCTGGCAGTGGTGGGATTTGATGGTATTCCGTTTACCAGCAGCCTCAACCCGCCACTGACGACCATTGAACAACCGATGAACCGGCTGGGCGCGCGCAGTGTTCAGCTGTTACTGAACCGCATCCGTCAGCCGCAGAGTGAGGTCGTGCGCGAGATGTTACCCTGGAAGCGCGTGGAACGCGCCTCCAGCTGACTCAACGCCAAATCAACAGCACGCAGGCGGCCGTCAATACTCCCATGGCGAGGTTGAAGATTTTCCACGCACGCGGGCTGCGCAGCAGGCGGCCAATCATCGAACCAAACCCCATCCAGATTACGCCAGATACCACGTTGACCAGTGCCATGCCGATGCTGATGGCTATCACCGAATGCAGGTAAGCATCGCCTGCGAGGCTGAAGCTGGCGACCGCACCCAACGCCATCAACCAGGCTTTAGGGTTGATCAGTTGCAGCAATCCGCCCTGCCAGAATGGCATCTGCTTCACGCTGGCGTCTTCCGTTTCCAGCTTCTCGTACTCCGCCGTCGCGATTTTCCACGCCAGCCACAGTAAGTAGAGGCTACCGGCAATCTTCAGCACCAGATGCAGAGAAGGATAAAGCAGGATGAGACCACCGATGCCAAATGCCACCATCAGCAACATGACTTGCATGCCAATCATGATACCAATCAGCAACGGAATGGTGCGCAGGAAGCCAAAATTAGCACCTGAGGCGGTAAGTAACATATTATTGGGACCTGGCGTGATGGCAGCGACCCAAAGAAAGCCCAACATTGATAAAAAAAGACTCAGTTCCATGTATATTCGGGTGCTCCTCACCCAGTAAAGCGGACAACCCATCGAAGCTATCAGCGACTTATGCATCAGACAAGCCTTTACCCAAGCTATTTTGATCGCCCCGACGGCGAGCGCTTTACACCGCTGCGCGGATTCAGTAACGCGCATCTACAAACACTGCTGCCGCGCATTCTGCGTCGGCGCGTAACCTTACGCCCACACTGGCAGCGCCTTGACCTGCCGGACGGCGATTTTGTTGATCTCGCGTGGAGCGAAGATCCCGCGCAGGCGCGCCATAAACCACGCATGGTGATGTTCCATGGCCTGGAAGGCAGCTTCCGCAGCCCCTACGCCCACGGCCTGATGCAGGCCTGCCAGGCACGCGGATGGCTGGCAGTGGTGATGCACTTCCGGGGCTGCAGTGGCGAACCCAATCGTCTGCAGCGCATTTATCATTCCGGTGAAACCGAAGACGCCACCTTTTTCCTGCATTGGCTCCAGCGCGAATGGGGTACGGTCCCGACGGCAGCGGTGGGCGTTTCACTCGGGGGTAATATGCTGGCCTATTTGCTGGGTATGCAGGGCAACGATGCACTGGTTGATGCCGCCGTTGCGATTTCGGCCCCCTTTGCCCTTGAACCCTGCAGCGAAAAGCTGGATGCCGGCTTCTCACGCTTCTATCAGCACTATTTGCTCACCAAGCTGAAACAGAACGCCACGCGTAAACTGCTGGCATGGCCCGGCACGCTGCCGGTGGAACTGAGCCAGCTGCGCGCCTTTCGCCGCATTCGTGAGTTCGATGATGCGATTACCGCTCGCGCGCACGGTTTTCTGGATGCCAATGACTATTATCGACGTGCCAGCGCCATGCCGCTGCTCAGCGGCGTGCGCAAGCCGTTGCTGGTCATTCACGCCAAAGACGACCCGTTTATGACCGATGCGGTGATACCAAAGCCAGAACAGCTGTCGCCCTCCATTGAATATCAGCTGACGCAACAAGGCGGTCATGTTGGTTTTGTGGGCGGCACTTTGCTGAAGCCGAAAATGTGGCTGGAACAGCGTGTACCTGACTGGCTTTCAACCTATCTGGATGTGTGATCGTGATTATTCCCTGGCAAGAACTTGAAGTGACTACGCTGGAAAACCTGATTGAAACTTTCGTGTTACGTGAAGGCACCGATTACGGCGAGCAGGAGCGTAGCCTGGCGCAGAAGGTGGCCGATGTGCGCCGCCAACTGGAACGCGGTGAAGTTGTGCTGGTGTGGTCTGAACTGCATGAATCAGTGAATATCATGCCAGCGCGAGATTTTCGCGGTTAATGCACTGCGTGGCAATTCGTGGTAACAATGCTCATCGCCGGACCTCACAGGGAGTTCTGTTATGTCAGCCAGGCATCCAATCATTGCCGTTACCGGTTCCAGCGGAGCCGGTACCACCACCACCAGCCTCGCCTTCCGTAAAATATTCCAGCAGCTGGATCTGCACGCTGCGGAAGTCGAAGGTGACAGCTTCCATCGTTACACCCGTCCAGAGATGGACATGGCGATCCGTAAGGCGCGCGATCTGGGTCGTCACATTAGCTACTTTGGCCCCGAAGCCAATGACTTTGGTTTGTTAGAACAGACGTTTAAGCACTACGGAAAAACCGGTCAGGGCGAATCGCGCAAGTATCTGCACACCTATGATGAAGCGGTGCCGTGGAATCAGGTGCCGGGCACCTTTACGCCGTGGCAGCCGCTGCCGGACAACACCGATGTGCTGTTCTATGAAGGGTTGCACGGCGGTGTGGTGACGCAACCGCATAACGTGGCAGAGCATGTGGATCTGCTGGTGGGTGTGGTGCCGATTGTGAACCTGGAGTGGATTCAAAAGCTGGTGCGCGATACCAGCGAACGTGGCCATTCCCGTGAAGCGGTGATGGATTCGGTGGTGCGTTCGATGGAGGACTATATCAACTACATCACGCCGCAGTTCTCTCGCACCCATATCAACTTCCAGCGCGTGCCGACCGTGGATACCTCCAACCCGTTTGCCGCACGTGAGATCCCTTCACTCGACGAAAGTTTTGTGGTGATCCATTTCCGTGGTCTGGAGGGCATTGCCTACCCTTACCTGCTGGCAATGATTCAGGGCTCGTTCATTTCACACATGAATACGCTGGTGGTGCCGGGCGGCAAAATGGGGCTGGCGATGGAATTGATCATGACACCGCTGGTGCAACGGCTGATAGAAGGTAAACGGATTGAATAATCCAGAATTTCTGTAGCGGCACGATGTATGGCGAGCATAACACCGCGCGATAAATCGCGCCGCGACAGTAGGATTACAACTCTACCACTTCATAGCTGTGGGTGATTTCCACACCTTTACCCAGCATGATCGCCACCGAACAATACTTCTCAGCGGAGAGATCAACCGCGCGGGCCACGGCTTTATCACTCAATGCTTTGCCGCTGACAATAAAATGCAGGTTGATGTGGGTAAAAATACGTGGCGCTTCTTCACGGCGTTCAGACGTGAGCTTCACCTCGCAATCGGCCACATCATTTCGGCCCTTTTGCAGGATAGACACCACGTCAATTGCGCTACAGCCGCCAGCGGCCATCAGAACCATCTCCATCGGGCTCGGCGCTTTATCCCCTGAATTACCGTCCATTAATACCTGATGGCCAGATGAGGATTCTCCGAGAAAGGTTAACCCCTCCACCCATTTCACTCGTGCCTGCATTATTCTTTCTCCTGAAGTGGCTATTTTGCCGCCAGAGTACGCTTTCAGTTGATAAACAGCAATCCAGACTCTTCCGCCTGTTGCTGAAGCGAGACAACAGAAGACAGCTTGCAAAAGCTGTGCTACAAACAGTGCTGAAAATATTTTCGTCGTAACAGACGAAGGCGGGAAGAATCAAAAGCGTAGCTTAAGAATCACCCGGAAATAAAACGCTCGACGATTACACCGCCTGACAGGGAAAACTGCCCCCTGTGCTTTGGGCACGATTACAATAGAGGATAATAGCGAATGGTTCTCGGCAAACCGCAAACAGACCCTACACTCGAATGGTTCCTGTCCCATTGCCATATTCACAAATATCCGTCAAAGAGCACGCTCATCCATCAGGGTGAGAAAGCGGAAACGCTGTACTACATCGTGAAAGGTTCCGTAGCGGTTCTGATCAAAGATGAAGAAGGCAAAGAGATGATCCTCTCCTACCTCAATCAGGGAGATTTCATCGGCGAACTCGGCCTGTTTGAAGAAGGTCAGGAACGTAGTGCCTGGGTACGTGCCAAAACTGCCTGCGAAGTGGCTGAAATTTCCTACAAAAAATTCCGTCAGCTGATTCAGGTAAACCCGGATATTTTGATGCGACTGTCGTCGCAAATGGCGCGTCGTCTGCAAATCACCTCCGAGAAAGTGGGCAACCTTGCCTTCCTCGATGTGACGGGCCGTATCGCGCAAACACTGCTTAATCTGGCCAAACAGCCAGATGCGATGACTCACCCAGACGGGATGCAGATTAAAATCACCCGTCAGGAGATTGGTCAGATCGTGGGTTGCTCACGCGAAACCGTGGGACGCATCCTGAAAATGCTGGAAGATCAGAACTTGATTTCCGCACACGGTAAAACCATCGTCGTTTACGGCACCCGCTAATTTCTTATCACCCACGGCGTGATGGCAACATCGCGCCGTTTTTGTTTGCGATGAGCTGATGTGGCGCCGAATCATCTATCATCCTGAGGTCAACTACGCCCTGCGGCAAACGCTGGTGCTGTGCCTGCCTGTGGCGCTTGGCTGGCTGTTAGGCGATCTGCAAAAAGGCCTGTTGTTCTCATTAGTGCCTGCCTGCTGCAACATGGCCGGTCTGGATACCCCGCATAAACGCTTCTTCAAACGTCTGATTGTCGGCGGTTCGCTGTTTGCCATCGGCAGTTTTTCGATCCAGTTGCTCACGGATTATCAGATTCCGCTGCCGCTCATTCTGTTTGTGCTGCCGCTGCTGATTGGTGTCACCGGTGAAATTAGCCCGTTACATGGCCGCTTGCTGCCAGCCACGCTGATTGCCGCCATCTTTAGCCTTAGCCTGGTTGGAAGGATGCCGGTCTGGGTGCCGCCGCTGCTTTATATCGGCGGTACGTTCTGGTACGGCCTGTTCAACTGGTTTTGGTTCTGGCTGTGGAAAGAGCAGCCGATGCGTGAAACCCTGAGCCTGCTGTATCGCGAACTGGCAGATTACTGTGATGCGAAGTACACGCTGCTGACGCAACTCACCGATCCAGAAAAAGCGTTACCGCCGCTACTGGCACGCCAGCAAAAAGCCGTCGATCTGATCACCACCTGTTATCAGCAAATGCATATGCTTTCGGCCAGCCGCGATAACAGCCATAAGCGTCTGACGCGGGCGTTTCAGGTGGCGTTGGATTTACAGGAACACATTTCGGTGAGCCTACATCAGCCGGAAGAGGTGCAAAAGCTGGTCGAGCAGAGCCACGCTGAGGCGGTGATCCGCTGGAATGCGAAAACCATCTCCGCGCGCCTGCGCATCCTCGCCGATGCGATTCTCTATCATCAGTTGCCAGAGCGCTTCCATATGGAGAAGCCACTCGGGGCGCTGGAAAAAATCGCGCGCCAGCACCCGGATAATCCGGTCGGCAACTTCTGTTACTACCACTTCAGCCGTATCGCACGCGTCTTACGCACACAGAAGCCGTTGTACACGCGTGACCTGATGGCGGATCGCCAGCGTCGTCTGCCGTTCTTCCCGGCGTTACGCAGCTATCTGTCGTTGAAATCTGCCGCGTTGCGGACTGCCGCACGTATCTCGGTGATGTTGATGTTTGGCAGCGCAGTCGCGCTGTTCTTCAACATTCCTAAACCCTACTGGATTCTGATGACCATCATGTTTGTCAGTCAGAATGGCTACAGCGCGACACGCGTGCGCATTCAGCACCGTGCGCTCGGCACCTTTGCCGGCTTGCTGATTGCCGCTGCCTCACTGCGGCTGGCCGTACCTGAATCAGTCACCTTGCTGTTTATGCTGGCCATCACCCTCGCCAGCTATCTGGTGACGCGCAAATATTATGGCTGGTCGATGATTGGCTTCACCGTTACCGCCGTGTATTCGTTACAGCTGCTGTCGCTCAACGGCGCACAGTTCTTATTGCCACGCATGATGGATACGCTGATGGGCTGTCTGATTGCGTTTGCAGGCATGATCTGGCTGTGGCCGCAGTGGCAGAGCGGGTTGCTACGCAGTAACGCCCATGATGCGCTGGAAGCCTATCAGGAAGCGTTGCGAATGCTGTTGGGACCGGAACAATCACCGGAAAAGCTGGCGTACCAGCGCATGAAGGTCAATCAGGCGCACAATGCGCTGTTCAACTCGCTTAACCAGGCATCGAGCGAACCAGGCTTCAACGCACAGTACCTGAAAGATATGCGCATGTGGGTGACACACAGTCAGTTTATCGTCGAGCATCTCAACGCCATGACGATTCTGGCGCGTGAGCACACCATGCTGACGCCGAAACTGGCGGAGCGTTATCTGCAATCCTGTGAAATTGCGCTGCAACGCTGTCAGCAGCGGCTGGCATACGATGGACCAGGCAATGACAGCAATATTCTGGAAGCGCCGGAGAATCTGAATGAGGGGCCGGTGACGATTGTGGAACAGCATGTGAAGCGCATCCTGCAACACCTGAACGTGATGCACACTATCTCTTCACTGGCATGGAGCCAGCGACCGCATCATGGTCGCTGGCTCAAGGTATTAAGGCCAAAAAGCTAATTACGCCGCCAGCACCTTCTCAATGGCTTTGGCGAAACGCGCCATGCCTTCTGCGATATCAGTTGGCTCGATCACCAGCGAAGGCACAAAACGAATCACATCGGTGCCCGCCGTCAGCACCATCAATCCTTCTGCAGCTGATGCATTGAGGATGTCGCGCGCTTTGCTGGCGTACTGCGGTTTCAACGCCGCACCAATCAGTAAACCTTTGCCGCGAATCTCACTGAACAGCTCAAATTGACTGTTGATGGCCTGCAGGCCTTCCACGAATTGCTCACGACGCGCTTCCACGCCATTCAGCACTTCTGGTGTATTGATGATATCCAGCGCGGTTTCGGCAATCGCACAGGCCAGTGGGTTACCGCCGTAAGTGGTGCCGTGCACGCCTGGTGCCATCACGGAGGCAATCTCGTTGGTGGTCAACATCGCACTCACCGGGAAGCCGCCGCCCAGCGCTTTTGCACTGGTGATGATGTCGGGTTTGATGCCGTAATGCTCGTAAGCAAACAGCTTGCCGCTACGCCCCATGCCGCTCTGCACTTCATCCAACACCAACAGCGCCTTATGCTCATCACACAGCGCGCGCAGGCCCTGCATGAATTCTGCAGTCGCCGCCACCACTCCGCCCTCACCCTGAATTGGCTCGACAACAATGGCGCAGGTGTGGTCATCAATCACTGCTTTAACGGCATCCAGATCGTTAAACGGCACATGCACGATATCGGCAGGCTTCGGTCCAAAGCCGTCAGAGTATTTCGGCTGACCGCCTACAGTGACGGTAAACAGGGTACGGCCATGGAACGCGTTGTGGAAGGCGATAATTTTGCTTTTGAACGGGCTGTGTTTCTTGCAGGCGTAATAACGCGCCAGTTTGAAGGCCGCTTCATTGGCTTCCGCGCCTGAGTTACCAAAGAACACGCGATCGGCGAATGTCGCGGCAATCAGTTTGCTGGCCAGACGCAGTGCCGGTTCGTTGGTGAATACGTTGCTGGTGTGCCACAAGGTTTCGCCCTGCGATTTCAGCGTTTCCACCAGCGCCGGATGGCAATGGCCTAAAGCAGTCACCGCGATGCCGCCGGAGAAGTCGATATACTCTTTGCCCTGCTGATCCCAGACTCGGCTGCCCTTGCCTTTAACCGGCACAAACTGCGCAGGTGCATAAACAGGCAAAATCACGTTATCGAACGTTTCCCGGGTTACCGCTAGTTTTTCCGCTGCCATTGCCGACCTCATTGGGTTATTTGTTGAGCTGAAGTGAAATTATAATCACAAAATATGCATAAAAAATCACACGAAGGCAAATATAAGTTACGCGTTCAGAAAATTAGCCAAGAGCTGGTGGCCCTGCTCGCTGAGGATGCTCTCAGGATGGAACTGCACCCCTTCCAGCGGCAAGGTGCGATGGCGGAAGCCCATGATCTCATCCGGCTCGCCGTTGCGCAGGCTCCAGGCGGTGACTTCGAATTCAGCGGGCAGCGTATCGCGCGCCACAATCAGTGAATGGTAGCGCGTCACGGTGAGAGGATTATTAAGGTTGCGAAACACGCCTTGCTGGGTGTGCTGGATTACGGAAGTTTTCCCATGCATCACCTGGCGCGCGCGAACCACCTGCGCACCATATGCCTGCGCAATCGCCTGATGGCCAAGGCACACGCCAAGAATCGGCAGGCTTCCAGCAAAGTGACGAATCGCCTCCAGCGAGACACCGGATTGATCCGGGGTACAGGGGCCAGGAGAAATCACCAGATGTGTCAGCGGCAGCGCCTCGATTTCCGCCACGGTAATGGCATCATTACGCACCACGCGCACATCCGCGCCCAGTTCACAGAAGTACTGGTAGAGATTCCAGGTGAAGGAGTCGTAGTTATCAATTAGCAGCAGCATAATGCCCTCAGGCCAGAAAAACCGCCGCTATTCTACGCATTTTAACGCGCGGGGCTCACCACTTTCGCAAACTGCGCCGTCAACGGTGCCAGATCGCCCGCCACACCGGCAAAGATCGCGCTGCGCCAGGCGTCTCGCTCCAGTTTATCCCACGTCAGCAGATAACCGGCATGCAGCGCCAGCTGTTCAAAGAAAATACGCTGTGTCCGACCATTTCCCGCGCGGAACGGGTGCAGCACGAATATCTCACAGTAATAGTGCGCCAGGCGCGCCACAAACTCCGTCTGCGGCAGGTTGACCAGTTGTTGCTCATCCTCCAGCGCCGCCATCAGCCCATTGCCCTCTTTCTCAATGTATTCACAGTGGCAATATGGCGTTTCGTCGCGCCAGATATCTATGCTGCGCACTTCACCGGCCCAGCTGTAGAGGTCCTGAAACAGGGTACGGTGAATATGGCACAGCCACGGCATTCCTCTGCTGCGCGGCCCTAACTCCAGTGTCGCCAGACGTGCCGCGCTAAAAGCCAGCTCCGCTTTACGCAGTTGCGCTTCGTCATGAATATCGAGACGATTTTTTAGCACCCTGTCGTTATGCCAAAGATAGGGATCGCGCACTGCCAGACTGTTATCCGCCATATTGCCTCCTCAATGACTCCAGTCGATCTTCCTGCTGCTCAGTGGGGATTTCGATAGGCGCATAACCGGCCAGGCGGCAACTGGCCTGATAACTGGCCGCACGGCGCTGCTGCCACAGAGTGGTTTTCTGTTTTTCAGTGAGTTTGCTGGTCATAGGGCCTCCGGCAAGCGATTTGCCCTAAGTATAAGAGCAAATTTTAGCTTTGCCGGAGCACGGCAGAGCGCGCCACCGGAGAATGGCGCGTCAGACGATTAAGGCAGGACTTTAGCAGAGAGGATAACAATCGGTTTTGACGGCACATTTTGGTATGGGCCGACATCTTTGGTTGGCACCTGCGCAATCTTATCGATCACATCCTGGCCTTTCACAACTTTACCAAATACCGCATAACCGAAATCACGTTGACCGTGATCGAGGAAGGCATTATCCGCAACGTTCAGGAAGAACTGGCTGGTCGCGCTATCTTTATCTGCAGTGCGCGCCATCGAAATGGTGCCACGCAGGTTACGCAAACCGTTGTCGGCTTCGTTCTTGATCGGTGCAACGGTCTGCTTCTGCTGCATGTCCGTTGTAAAGCCGCCGCCCTGGATCATAAAGCCAGGGATCACGCGATGGAAAATGGTGTTGTTGTAGAAACCGTTGTTGACGTAGTCGACAAAGTTCTTCACCGAAACCGGGGCTTTCTGGTTGTTCAGTTCGAGTTCGATATTGCCCGCAGAAGTGGTGAGCAGCACATGCGTATCCCCTTTTGCTGCAAGAGCAGTAGCGGATACAGAAGAGAGCGCTAACAGGGCAACTGCCGCTGTCAAAGTACGTTTAAACATGAATGATTCCTTACCATGGAGTGCAAGCTCAAAACGAGATTGATTGTAAAGAGCAAGTTATATAAGAGCCAGCGTTTTACCGATATTTACGCTGATGTTGCGATTGTCATACTTTTGCGCTCACGCAATCATTTGCGTGACGAAAATCACACTATTAATGAAATATTTCGCGCTTGTTTCACTCGTTGTTTATTAAGATCACAGTTCCATTTACAATTCATGACACTTTTTGCCCATCCCGGCGCTTCACAGGTTCAGAACATGACAAACCGTAATCGCA
Organism: Pantoea sp. EA-12; assembly: GCF_030053355.1. Classification (NCBI taxonomy): domain Bacteria; kingdom Pseudomonadati; phylum Pseudomonadota; class Gammaproteobacteria; order Enterobacterales; family Erwiniaceae; genus Pantoea; species Pantoea sp. EA-12. Next base: position 26,961 of record NZ_JASGBY010000009.1, read on the forward strand.
TTGGCCTTACCTGGATCAGCTTTTTCTCTTACGCGCTCACCGGCGCGCTGGTTATTGTTACCGGCATGGTGCTGGATAATATTGCCCAGTATTTCCAGTTGCCGATTTCAGAAATGAGCAACACCTTCACCTTCCTGAATGCCGGTATTTTGGTCGCGGTATTCCTGAACGCCTGGTTGATGGTGATTGTGCCGCTGAAACGCCAGCTGATCTTTGGCTTTGTGCTGATGATCCTTGCCGTCGCGGGCTTGATGACCAGCCACGATCTGACCATCTTCTCGCTGTGCATGTTCGTGCTCGGCGTGGTGAGCGGCATTACGATGTCGATCGGTACCTTCCTGATTACGCATCTGTATGATGGCCGCCAGCGCGGTTCACGTCTGCTGTTTACCGACTCTTTCTTTAGCATGGCCGGCACTATTTTCCCGATCATCGCGGGTGTACTGCTGGCGCGCGCGCTGCCGTGGTACTGGGTTTATGCCTGCATTGGCGTGATTTACCTGGCGATCTTCGTACTCACGCTGATGGTGGAATTCCCTGAGCTGAAAAGCGAAGCTGCGGTGCAAGGCGGCGAGAAAGAGAAATGGGGCATTGGCGTGCTGTTCCTGTCGATTGCCGCACTCTGCTACATCCTTGGCCAGTTGGGCTTTATCTCTTGGGTACCGGAGTACGCCACCAAGTCGATGGGCATGGATATCGCCGCGGCTGGTCAGCTGGTGGGTAACTTCTGGACCGCCTACATGGTCGGTATGTGGGTGTTCAGCTTCTTGCTGCGCTTCTTCGATCTGCAACGTATTCTGATGGTTCTGGCCGCCCTGGCAACGGGCTTGATGTACTGGTTCGTCACCACAAATGATGCCAGCATGCTGCACTGGATCATCATGATTCTGGGCTTCAGCTCCAGCGCTATCTACACCACCATCATTACGCTGGGATCGCTGCAAACCAAAGTCTCTTCACCGAAACTGGTCAACTTTATCCTGACCTGCGGCACCGTCGGCACTATGCTGACCTTCGTCGTGACTGGCCCGATTGTGGCGAGCGGTGGCGCACATGCAGCACTCTCTACCGCTAACGGTCTGTATGCCGTGGTGTTCGTGATGTGTGTACTGCTCGGCTTTGTGACCAAACATCGCCAGCACGGCCATGTGACGCACTAACGCGCTTGAGTGGGCGGCCTTCAGGCCGCCCACGTCGATCTCACTACCGTTTAAACGTGACCGCTTCCGCTGCGTCCAGGTAAATCTCACTCCTTGCAGGCTGCGTTGCGGCCACCACCCTTCCCTGACGTATCGAATAACGCACCGGCACTTGCCTGCGTACCGCATCAAATCCACTGTCAGCAGGCAGGATAATCAGGCTGGCATCATCTCCTACGGCAAGACCATAGTGCTCCAGTTGCATTGCCTTGGCGCTGTTCTCAGTAATCAGTTTCAGGCCATTGTCGATTTGCTCATAGCCCATCAACTGACAGACATGCAACCCCATGTGCAGCACCTGCAGCATGCTGGCGGTGCCCAGCGGATACCAGGGATCAAACACATCATCGTGGCCGAAGCACACATTGATATCGGCATCGAGCAGCTCTTTCACACGTGTGATGCCCCGCCGTTTCGGATAACTGTCAAAACGCCCCTGCAGATGGATATTCACCAGCGGATTCGCCACGAAGTGAATCTTTGACAGCTTCAGCAGCCGGAACAGACGTGAAGTGTAGGCATTATTGTAGGAGTGCATCGCCGTGGTGTGGCTGGCAGTCACCCGTTCGCCATTGCCGTCACGGTGCGCCAGTGCCGCCACCGTTTCAACAAAACGCGACTGTTCATCGTCGATCTCATCGCAGTGCACATCCACCATTCGATCATAGCGATTGGCGAGGGCAAAGGCTTTGTGCAGTGACTCCACGCCATACTCACGGGTGAATTCAAAATGCGGAATAGCACCGACCACATCCGCACCGAGGCGCAGCGCCTCTTCCAGCAGCGCTTCGCCGTTGGGATAGGAGAGAATCCCCTCTTGGGGAAAGGCCACAATCTGGATGTCGATCCACGGTGCCATCTCGGCTTTGACTTCCAGCATGGCTTTCAACGCGGTAAGTGTGGGATCGGAGACATCAACGTGGGTGCGCACATGCTGAATACCGTTGGCAATTTGCCACTTCAGCGTCTGCTGCGCGCGCTGTTTGACATCTTCATGGCTGAGCAGCGCTTTGCGCTCTGCCCAACGCTCGATGCCCTCAAACAGCGTGCCGGATTGGTTCCACGCAGGCTGACCGGCGGTTTGTGTGGTGTCGAGGTGAATATGCGGCTCAATAAAAGGTGCACTTGCCAGCCCGGCTTCGGCATCCAGCGCATCGTCCTGCTCCTGCACCTGCGGTGGTTGGGGGCGAATCGCCGCAATTTTCCCGCCGTTGATTTCCATCTGCCACAGGCCTTGCTGGCCCGCTAAGCGCAGGTTGTTGATCCACTTCAGTGACCGGTTCGCCATGCCTCTCTCCTGTTTTAAAGCAACAGGTTAAGCTAGCACGAATAGCCATTCGCCAGCGTCATCGATTTTTGGGTTGCCCGCATTGCACAATCATCAATCAATTAAGTCACTTACTAAAAATGTTCAAAATCAGTTACATACCTCAAAATGAGTATATGGCGTGACGCTTGATATACATCAATGAGCGGCAAAAGTAGCGCGTTAAGGTAGGCGCAGATACCGCAAATTTTGAGGCAAGCATGAGCAAACACAATGTCGTGATTATTGGTAACGGCATGGTTGGCCACCGCTTTATCGAAGAACTGATCGACAAAGCCGACCCCGGCCAATTCGCCCTGACCGTCTTTTGTGAAGAACCCCGCGTCGCCTATGACCGCGTCCACCTTTCCGCCTGGTTTTCCCATCACACTGCTGAAGAACTCTCACTGGTGCGTCCCGGTTACTACGAAAAACATCAGGTGAATCTGCTGATGGGTGAACGTGCTATCACCATCAACCGTGATGAAAAACTGATTCACTCCAATACTGGTCGCGCGGTGCATTACGACACGCTGATCTTCGCCACTGGCTCCTATCCGTGGATCCCGCCGATTAAGGGATCAGAGGGCAGTGACTGCTTTGTCTATCGCACCATCGAAGACCTTAATGCCATTGAAGCCTGCGCGCGCCGCAGCCAACGTGGTGCCGTTATAGGTGGCGGCCTGCTAGGGCTGGAAGCCGCTGGCGCCTTGAAAAACCTCGGCATCGAAACGCATGTCATCGAGTTCGCGCCTGGCTTAATGGCGGAACAGCTGGATGGACAAGGCGGCGAACAGCTGCGCCGTAAGATCGAACAGATGGGTGTACGGGTGCACACCGGCAAAAACACCCAGCAGATTGTGCATCATGCCAAAGGCGGCAAAACGCTGGAGTTTGCCGACGGCAGCGTGCTGGATGTCGATTTCATCGTCTTCTCTACCGGTATTCGCCCACAAGACAAGCTGGCAAAACAGTGCGGGCTGGCGCTTGGACAACGCGGCGGTATCGCCATTAACGACCGCTGCCAGACCAGCGATCCGGCCATATACGCCGTCGGGGAGTGCGCCGCCTGGAACAATCGCCTTTTCGGCCTGGTCGCGCCAGGCTACAAAATGGCGCAGGTTGCCAGTGACGTGTTGCTGGGCCGTGACAATGCCTTCACCGGGGCGGATATGAGCGCCAAGCTCAAGCTGCTGGGCGTCGACGTGGGCGGCATTGGCGATGCGCAGGGACGTACGCCGGGCGCACGCAGCTATATGTGGCTCGACGAGCAGAAACACATATACAAACGCCTGATCGTCAGCGAAGACAACCGCACCCTACTCGGCGCAGTGCTGGTGGGTGATACCAGCGACTACGGCAATTTGCTGCAGCTGGCACTGAATAACATCCCACTGCCAGACCAACCGGAGAGGCTGATTCTGCCCGCTGGCAGCGGTGAGAAACCGGTGATGGGCGTGGATGCACTGCCGGACAGCGCGCAAATCTGCTCCTGCTTCGATGTCAGCAAAGGCGATATCATCAACGCGGTGCAAAGCGGCTGCCATACCGTGGCGATGCTGAAAACTGAAACCCGCGCCGGCACCGGCTGCGGCGGCTGTATCCCGCTGATCACCCAAGTTCTCAACGCGGAACTGAGCCGTCAGGGGATTGAAGTCAATCATCACCTGTGTGAGCACTTCCCCTATTCGCGCCAGGAGTTGTATCACCTGATGCGCGTTGAGGAGATCACCTCCTTCGAGGCGCTGCTGGCGAAATATGGCCAGGGTTACGGTTGTGAGGTATGCAAACCCACCGTGGCCTCGCTGCTGGCGTCTTGCTGGAATGAGTATGTGCTGAAACCGCAGCACGCACCGCTTCAGGACAGTAACGATCTGTTCCTCGGCAATATCCAGAAAGATGGCACCTATTCCGTGATCCCACGTTCACCCGGCGGTGAAATCACCCCTGAAGGCTTGATGGCCGTGGGTGCCGTGGCGCGTCAGTACAACCTCTACACCAAAATCACCGGCTCACAGCGTATTGGCTTGTTTGGCGCACAGCGGGACGATCTGCCCGCTATCTGGGCTCAGCTCATCGATGCCGGATTTGAAACCGGCCAGGCCTATGCCAAAGCGCTGCGTATGGCGAAAACCTGCGTCGGCAGCAGCTGGTGCCGCTATGGTGTCGGCGACAGCCTCGGTTTTGGCATCGAGTTGGAGAATCGTTACAAAGGCATCCGTACCCCGCACAAAATGAAGTTTGGCGTCTCAGGCTGTACCCGCGAATGTGCGGAGGCGCAGGGTAAAGACGTGGGCATCATCGCCACCGAGAAAGGCTGGAACCTGTACGTCTGTGGCAACGGAGGCATGAAGCCGCGCCACGCCGATCTGCTGGCTGCCGATCTCGATCGCGACACGCTGCTGGCCTACCTTGATCGCTTCATGATGTTCTACATCCGCACCGGTGACCGCGTGCAGCGCACCTCGCTCTGGCTGGAAAGTATGGAAGGCGGCATCGACTATCTGCGCAGCGTGATCATCGACGACAAACTCAGCATTAATGCGCAGTTGGAAAGTGAACTGACCCGCCTGCGCGGTGAAGTCGCATGCGAATGGACCGCGACGGTGAACGATCCGCAGCAGCAAAGCCACTTCAGCACCTTTATCAACAGCGATCAGCGAGATCCGCTGATACAGCACATTCACCAGCGCGATCAACATCGCCCGGCACGTCCCGCCGAGCGCATTGCCGTTGCCCTGATTGAGGAGATCGACGCATGAGCCAGTGGCATCCGGTGTGTGAAATAGAGCAAATCCTGCCTGCCAGCGGCGTCTGTGCGCTGGTCAAAGGCCAGCAGATCGCCATCTTCCGTCCGCGTGACGATGAGCAACTTTTTGCATTAAGCAATATCGATCCGTTTTCCGAAGCCAGTGTGTTATCGCGCGGCCTGATTGCCGAGCACCAGAAGACTCTGTGGGTCGCCAGCCCCTTGAAAAAACAGCGCTTCCGCTTGAGCGATGGTGTTTGCATGGAAGATGAATCCCGTTCAGTGGCGAGCTATCCGGTGCGCGTCAGTGAGGGGCTGGTCGAAGTGTGCGCCTGACAGAATTCCTTCACTTTATGAGACGTCACTATGTTTACTGACACCCTGAACAAATGCGCCGCCAATGCGGCGCGCATCGTGCGTACTGCACAGCAGAGCCCGCTGGCCTTCTGGATCAGCTCAGCCATGGCCGGTGCTTATGTTGGCTTGGCAATCATCCTGATTTTTACCCTCGGTAATCTTGCGGACCCGGCCTATCGACCGCTGATCATGGGCGCGACTTTTGGTATCGCTTTAACGCTGGTGATCATCGCCGGTTCCGAGCTGTTCACTGGCCACACGATGTTCCTGATGGTGGGCGCCAAGTCCGGCACCATCAGCCACGGGCAAATGTGGTGTGTGCTGCCACAAACCTGGCTGGGTAACTTGATTGGCTCGGTGTTTGTTGCCCTGCTCTACTATTACGCAGCGGGTGCCATGCTGCCGAATGCTAATGCGCTGATTCACAGCGCGGCGCTGGCGAAAACCACGCAACCTGCGATGGCGCTGTTCTTTAAAGGCGCACTCTGCAACTGGCTGGTTTGTCTGGCGATCTGGATGGCGGTGCGCACCGAAGGCACAGCGAAATTTATCGCCATCTGGTGGTGCCTGCTGGCGTTTATCGCTTCCGGTTACGAGCACTCGGTGGCGAATATGACGGTCTTTGCACTGTCGTGGTTTGGCCAGCATAATGCCGACCTGACGTTGGGTGGGATCGGCCATAACCTGCTGTGGGTCACGCTGGGTAACATGTTCTCCGGCATGGTATTGATGGGCCTCGGTTACTGGTACGCCACACCACACGCTCAGAGACCGCAAGCGGCAACACAAGCCGCTGCGTTTAAATCGGTTTAACGTTTCTAAGCCCGCAGGATACCAATCCGTTCGCGCATCGCTCCAGGTGCGCATAATGCGCACCCTACGGTTATGAAGGGGGCGCCATTTATGGCGACCAAAAAGACGCGATGGGCGAGCATCAAGCAGCTCGCGGGCTTTTTTGAGGATGAGCGATGGACTATTTCCCCCTGTTTTGCCGTCTGCAGGGTAAACGGTGTTTGCTGGTCGGTGGTGGTGATGTGGCAGAACGCAAAGCGCGTTTGTTGCTGGATGCCGGTGCCGACCTGCATGTCGGTGCGTTGGAATTCTCCCCTGTTTTTCAACAGTGGGCTGAACAGGGAAAGTTACAGTTACTGCCCGGCCACTTTCAGGAGAGCTGGCTGGAAGGTTGCTGGCTGGTGATTGCCGCCACCGATGATGATGTCGTCAATCAACAAGTGGGGGATGCAGCCGAACTGCGCCGTATCTTCTGCAATCTGGTGGATGCGCCGCAGGAAGCCAGCGCGATCATGCCATCAATTGTTGATCGCTCGCCGCTGATGATTGCCGTCTCGTCGGGTGGCCGTGCGCCGGTGCTGGCTCGCCTGCTACGGGAAAAGCTGGAGGCGATGCTGCCACAGCATCTTGGTCAACTGGCTTCCCTTGCCGGTTCGTTACGTGGCCGAGTCAAGCAGACCTTCAACAGCATGGCGCAGCGACGTGCATTTTGGGAACGCTTCTTTGCCAGCGATCGCCTGGCACAAACACTGGCTAATCACGATAAACCGCATGCGGACCACATCGTCGATACCTTGTTTGACGCGCCGCTGGCCCAGCAGGGCGAAGTGGTGCTGGTGGGCGCAGGTCCGGGTGATGCGGGTTTATTGACGCTGAAAGGCTTGCAGAGTATCCAGCAGGCTGATGTGGTGGTTTATGACCGCCTGGTCTCGGAACCGATTCTCAATCTGGTGCGTCGCGACGCGGAGCGCATCTTCGTCGGTAAACAGGCGGGAAATCACTGTGTGCCCCAATCGCAAATCAATCAGCTCCTGCTGGAGCAGGCACAACGCGGCAAACGTGTGGTGCGACTAAAGGGCGGCGATCCCTTTATTTTTGGTCGCGGAGGTGAGGAACTGGAGGTTTTGGCACAGCACAACATTCCCTTCAGCGTGGTGCCGGGTATTACGGCCGCTTCCGGCTGTGCGGCCTACAGCGGTATTCCACTGACCCATCGCGATCATGCGCAGAGCGTGCGTTTTGTCACCGGGCATCTGCAACAGCAGGGTGAAATGGAGTGGGGAAAACTGGCCGCTGAACAACAGACGCTGGTGTTTTACATGGGGCTGACGCAGGCACCAGAGATTCAACGTCAACTGCTGGCACATGGCATGGACGCCGCCACGCCGGTCGCGATTGTGCAGAATGGCACCACCCCGCAACAGCAGGTGGATACCGCCACCCTGGCAGAACTCAGCCAGCTGGCACAGCAGTTTGCCAGCCCGGCACTGATTATTGTCGGGCACGTGGTGGGCCTGCGCAGCCAGTTACGCTGGTTCTAAACAAAAAAGGCGAGTCACAATGACTCGCCTTTTTAGATCATCTCATACAGGGTTTATGGTTGTGCCACAAAACCCACGGCTTCATAGACTTTCTTCAGCGTTTCCTGCGCTTGTGCACGCGCTTTGGTCGCGCCATCACGCATCACCTGATTGAGGAATGCCTCATCGTTACGGAAACGATGATAGCGCTCCTGCAGCTCGGTCAGCATGCCAGAAACCGCTTCAGCCACTTCGCCCTTCAGGTGGCCATACATTTTGCCTTCGAACTCTTGCTCCAGCTGCGGGATAGATTTGCCGGTGACGCCAGACAGAATATCCAGCAGGTTTGACACCCCGGCTTTCTCTTTCACATCGTAACGTACCACGGGTGGCTCAGCGGAATCGGTTACTGCGCGTTTGATCTTCTTCACCACCGCTTTGGTGTCTTCCAGCAGACCAATCACGTTATTGCGGTTGTCGTCCGACTTGGACATCTTTTTCGTCGGCTCCAGCAATGACATCACGCGTGCGCCAGATTTTGGAATAAACGGCTCAGGGATCTTGAAGACATCGCCATACAGGGCGTTGAAACGACCGGCGATATCGCGACTCAGTTCCAGATGCTGCTTCTGATCTTCGCCCACCGGGACCTGATTAGTCTGATACAGCAGAATATCTGCCGCCATCAGCACCGGATAATCGAACAAACCTGCGGTGATGTTTTCTGAGTAGCGCGCAGACTTATCTTTGAACTGCGTCATACGGCTCAGCTCGCCGAAGTAGGCGTAGCAGTTCAGCACCCAGCTCAGTTGCGCATGTTCTGGCACGTGCGACTGAACAAAGATGGTGCTTTTCGCCGGGTCGATACCACAAGCCAGGTACAGTGCCAGAGTATCCAGCGTAGCTTTACGCAGCGCAGTCGGATCCTGACGTACAGTGATGGCGTGCAGATCAACGATGCAGTAAATGCAGTGGAAATCATCCTGCATCTGCACCCACTGACGTAGCGCACCCATGTAGTTGCCAATGGTCAGTTCACCGGAAGGCTGGGCGCCGCTGAAAACGATGGGTTTGCTCATAATATGTCCTGATAATTACAGCCCGAGAGCGGGCAAAAGTTCGCTAAAAGTATCGAGAGTTAAATCGGGTTGGCTGGCAGCGATCGGCTCACCGTAGTTGTAGCCGAACGTCATACCGATATTCGGTACACCCGCTGCCTGGGCCGCGTGAATATCATTGCGGGAATCGCCCACAAACAGTAATTCTTTCTGCAGGATGCCAAAGTGACCCAGAACAAGGAAGATCGCTGCGGGATGCGGCTTTTTCACCACCACATCATCACCACCAATGATCAACGTGAAGAAATCGGCAATGCCCAAGGACTGCAATAAAGGCGCGACAAAGGGTGTCGGCTTATTCGTCACAATCGCCATCGGCAAGCCTTTCGCGTGTAATGCGGCCAGCGTCTCTTTTACCTGTGGAAACAGCGTACTGCCGGCTTCCACCGTTTCGGCGTAATACTTGTCAAACAGCGTACGCGCATCGCGTTGCTCTTCGGCATGCGGCTCACGGCCTAAGGCCCATGTCAGTGCGCGGCTCATCATCACGTCGGCACCGTTGCCAATCCATGTTGAAGCCAATGCCACACCCGGCGGTGGCAGCTGCAAATCACCCAAAGCATGATCGATGGCCTGTGCCAGACCTGGTGCGCTATCCACCAGCGTGCCATCCAGATCAAAGGCTAAGGCACGGATATCAGTGAAATGAGCCATTAACTTTCTCCAGTTCGCCACGCATTTCGTCGATCACTTTTTTGTAATCAGGATGACCAAAGATAGCTGAACCGGCCACGAACATGTCCGCGCCCGCTGCCGCGATCTGACCGATATTATCGATCTTCACACCACCATCCACTTCCAGGCGGATATCGTAGCCACTCACATCAATCAGACGACGTGCCTGGCGTAGCTTATCCAGCGTACCCGGAATAAAGGATTGGCCACCAAAACCTGGGTTCACTGACATCAATAGAATAATGTCGAGTTTATCCATCACATAATCGAGATAATCGAGTGGTGTAGCGGGATTGAATACCAGACCAGCTTTGCAACCGTGCTCTTTAATTAGTTGCAGTGTGCGATCCACATGCTCGCTGGCTTCAGGATGAAAAGTAATGTAGGTCGCACCGGCTTTGGCAAACTCAGGGATCAGCGCATCAACCGGCTTGACCATCAGATGCACATCAATGGGCGCGGTGATGCCGTAATCGCGCAGCGCTTTCAGCACCATTGGCCCCATGGTCAGATTGGGAACATAGTGGTTGTCCATCACGTCGAAATGAACCACATCCCCTCCTGCTGCCAGTGCTTTCGCGGTGTCTTCACCTAAGCGGGCAAAGTCAGCAGCAAGAATTGAAGGGGCCAGCAAAAATTGTTTCATCCGATTCTCCCAATGTTGTGCGCCAGCCACAGCTGGCGAAATGCGTTGGTCGCGGACGAAACAGACTAGCGGAAAAGCGCCAGCAGTTCGTCAACCTGAGTGCGACCACTTATGCTTCGGCTGATGGAACGCCGGGCTTTGACTACATTTAACACCGCATTCTGATACCACTCGCGAGTGAGCAGCGTGTCGTGGTTAGAAATCAGTACCGGTATACCGTTTTCCTGCGCCAGCTTATTGGCCAGTTCAGCCAAATGCTGCTGCTCGCGCAGGCTAAAGCTGTTGGTGTGATAAGCGGTAAAGTTGGCCGTCGCAGACAAGGGCGCGTACGGCGGATCGCAATAAACCACTGAACCAGCAGGGGCGTTGTTCAGAGTAACATCGTACGATTCACAGACAAAGGTCGCTTTTTGTGCCCGCTCGGCAAACCACAGCAGTTCCGCTTCTGGGAAGTAAGGTTTCCGATAACGGCCAAAAGGCACGTTAAACTCACCGCGCAAATTATAACGGCATAGACCGTTGTAGCCGTGGCGGTTGAGATACAGGAACAGTAGCGCGCGCTGATACGCATCTTTGCTGGCGTTGAACGCCAGGCGATGCGCATAGTAGGTCTCCGCCATATTACCTTCTGGCGTAAACAGCAGACGCGCATCGTCAATAAAGTCAGCAGTGCGGGTTTTGACGATGTTATACAGATTGATCAGATCACCGTTAATGTCCGCCAGGTGATAGCGGTCATAATCAGTGTTGAGGAATACGGAGCCGGCACCGACAAAGGGTTCGATTAGACAATCACCTTGTGGCAAATGACGACGGATATCGTCAAGCAGCGGGTATTTCCCTCCGGCCCATTTAAGGAAAGCGCGATTTTTCTTCATGCTGTCGTGGTTATTACATCTTAATTATTGGCTGTGGTGGAACCGACAGCAGCTCTGCGCTTTAAACGGGGCCACGTGTCCGCAGCCCCACATCAATTACTGGCTTTCTTTTTTCACCTGGCTCAGCGGTTTCACCCACGGATTTGCCGCACGCACTTCGGCAGGCAGTGACGCCACCGCGCGCTTGGCATCTGCTGGAGTGGCATAAGCACCGCTCACCAACACATACCACGGCTCACCGTTACGCGTGGTTTTATACACGTGGTAACCGCTCAGATTCTGTTTCTTCGCCCACGCATTCAGGCTCTCTTCTTTTGAAGCCCCACTCAACTGCAGCGTGTAGTTGCCGCCCGTTGGGATAGACTTGCTGGCACCAGCCGGTGCATTGTGCGCTGCGGTGGCATGCGTTTTATTCTCTTTAACCACTGGCACGGGCTTGGTGTTCGCTGCTGGTGCTTTGTGCGTGGTGCTGTTGTGCGTCTCACGTGTGCCGTTGCTACTGGTACGTGATGGTGTTTCAGAGCGCATGGCTGGCGGAGTGATCGCTTTACCGTTGCCACTGACCGTTGCCGGTGCAGTCGGTAATGAGCTATTGCCCTGCGCACCCTGCGCGGCGTTATCCACCTGGCCTTGCTGATTGTTCAACGCGCTGTTGAGATCGCCCGGCAACGTCACACGTTGCTGATTCGCGGGAGTCTCCACTGGCGCAGCCTGAGTCGGCGTCGAGGAGACCGCAGGCATCGAGATGGCGTTGGAATCGCTGTTTGCAGGAGCTTGCGTACCCGCAGGAGTCTGAGTCGCGCTACCGTCTGCAGACGGCGCAGCGTTCTGCTGGCCACTCATGGACGTCGAACCGGAAAGGTCGATACTTTTTTCACCGCCACCAGAAGCTGGCGCCGCGCTGCCATTGCTGGCTGTAGTCGCGGGTTTATTCTCATCCGGGCCGGTTAATGCAGAACCGATGCCCAGCACCACTAAAAGCAGTACCAGGATCCCGATGCCCATCATCATATGCTGACGTGATACCGGCACCTTGGTTTTCGGGGCGGAAGACTGTTTGCGAGGCCGCGTTGGACGGCGGTCACTGGCATCAGGTTTTAACTCATCTTCCGGTTTGAACTCATCCATCTAGCCTCCTCCGTAAAACAGCACGCTTCCCACGCACCGCATCACAACTCACCGCTGTACCCGTCATACTTCAAGCTGCTGCCAGGCTGGCTGCGCTTAATCACACATTCAATTATCGACTGGCTGCGACTCGAATGATGAGGGTATTCATTAGGAATTATTACAATCGTTAATCGCTGCCAGCACCATATCATGCGCAACACCGGCGCGCACTTCAGAGCGACCAATTGCGAGAGGCAGCACCAAACGCATTTCACCTGCCAGCACTTTTTTATCACGCATCATGTGCGGCAAGTACTCTTCCGCCTTCATGCTGTCTGGGCCATGCACCGGTAATCCAGCGCGCAACAGCAGCGCAATAATGCGATCGGTATCTGAAGATGAGAACTGCCCCAGGCGTTCAGCAGTGCGCGCTGCCATCACCATGCCCGCCGCGATCGCTTCACCATGTAACCAGTTGCCATAACCCATGTGCGCTTCAATCGCATGGCCAAAAGTATGGCCCAAATTGAGCAGTGCACGCAGACCGGTTTCACGTTCATCGGCGGCAACCACTTCGGCTTTGAGTTCACAGCAGCGGCGAATGCAGTACGCCATAGCTTTTTCATCCAGTGCCAGCAGCGCATCAAGATTCTGCTCCAGCCACTGGAAGAAATCACCATCAAGGATAATGCCGTATTTGATCACTTCCGCCAGACCCGACGCCAGTTCGCGTGCGGGCAGCGTCGCCAGGCATTGGGTATCCACCACCACAGACGCAGGCTGGTAGAAAGCACCAATCATGTTTTTGCCAAGCGGATGGTTGACGGCCGTTTTGCCGCCGACAGAGGAGTCGACCTGAGAGAGCAGCGTGGTAGGCACCTGGATAAAGCGCACGCCACGTTGGTAGCTGGCTGCTGCAAATCCAGTGAGATCACCGATCACACCACCACCAAGCGCAATCAGCGTGGTATCACGGCCGTGTGGTTTCTGCAGCAATGCGGTAAAGACTTCGTCCATCACGGCCAGCGTCTTGTACTTCTCGCCATCAGGTAAAATCACCTGATCTACCTTTACTCCCGCCTGGCTAAGCAGTGACGAAAGCTTATCAAGGTAGATCGGGGCCAGCGTCTCATTGGTCACCAGCATGGCGTTATCGCCTGCCTTTAGAGGCCAAAAAGAAGCCGGATCGTTAAACAGTCCGGCAGCGATGGTAATGGGGTAACTGCGATCCCCGAGTGAGACAGTGATCTTCTCCATGATGACCGATACCTATTTGCTGAGCCCTCAGGGCGCTGGATTAATTTTTTTCCAGCATGTTGATGATCTGATTGGCGACAACTTTTGCACTTTGATCATCAGTGCGAATGGTGACGTCAGCGATCTCTTCATAAAGCGGATTACGTTCGCCAGCTAGCGCTTCCAGTACTTCACGCGGTGGCTCATCAACCTGCAACAGCGGACGTTTTTTATCACGCTGAGTACGAGCAAGTTGCTTCTCGATAGTGGTTTCGAGATACACGACCACGCCGCGGGCGGAGAGACGATTGCGGGTTTCACGGGATTTGACAGAACCACCACCGGTTGCCAAGACAATGCCTTGCTTCTCGGTCAGTTCGTTGATGATCTTCTCTTCGCGATCGCGGAAGCCAGCTTCGCCTTCCACATCAAATACCCAGCCTACATCCGCTCCGGTACGTCGCTCAATTTCCTGATCGGAATCGAAAAATTCCATATTGAGTTGCTGAGCTAACTGACGACCAATAGTGCTTTTGCCGGCACCCATCGGCCCAACCAGAAAGATATTGCGTTTCTCTGCCATTTTATCGGTATTACTAAGAATTCGTTGATGATACCCCGCGTTCAGCGTTGCTGGCGGGACAGGAACTGAGACCTCATGAGCATTAACAAGAGTCAGACGGAAAATTATCTCAACACTCATGGCCGTTTGGCAACCGAATAAATTGCCCCCGGCGACCTACGAACAGGACCGGTCTGTGGTTCGCGAGACGGTAACGCCCCTCCTTTTTTCCCTCACACTTCAAGCTACAAGCGTGTTGGCCGCATGTGAGCATTCCGATAACTGATGCTTATCAGTGCTGGAATTCACGTTTTTGCCATCGAACTTTAACTCGATTTTTTTAGGGAAAATCTATTCTGACGCCAGTATCGCTTGTGACTGACGCCCATCGGAAGGTTATCCTGCCGCGTTCCGCTACACCGTTTTAAAAATCGCTAAACCTTGTAAGCTAATTCCTGCCCTGCGTCAACGCAGTTGGTCATTCAGAGTGAATTTTCCGCTTTATCCTGCAGTAAGCGCTGCTTCCCTGACCAGTCGAGGGGTAATGAAGATCACCAGTTCTTTCTTTTTATGCTCTTCCGTTTGCTGACGGAACAACCCTCCCACAAGGGGGATGTCGCCTAAGCCTGGCACACGCTTTTCACCCTGCGAACGCTGTTGCTGGAAAATACCGCCCAGCGCCAGGGTTTCCCCATCGCGCAGCGTCACCTGGGTTTCAATTTCCTGCTTATCAATGCTCAACACATTGTTTTCCCCCACGTTCAGACTGCGTCCCGGCATATTTTGGCTTAACCGCAGTTTTAACTGGATACGCCCATTGCCCAACACCACTGGCGTCACTTCCATGCCCAATACCGCTTCTTTAAATTCAATCGCCGTCGCGCCGCTATTACCTGACTTCACCTGATAAGGAATCTCAGTCCCCTGTTTGATAGACGCGGTCTGCTGGTTAGAGGTAAACAGGCGCGGGCTGGCGATGATTTCGATGTGGTTTTCCTGCTCCAGCGCGCTGAGCTCAAGGTTAAGCAACTCACCGCTGACCTGGCCAAGCGTCACGCCTGCGCGCAAAGCGGGATTATCCAGCGCTAAGGGAATGGCTAACTGAGGTTGGCGCAACGCCGCTGTCACACTCTGAGCCGGAGATATGTTCCAGCTCACACCTAACTCACGCAGGTGTTCTTCATTAATGGTAATGATGTGAGCCGCTAACTCGATTTGTTCCAGTGGCCTATCCAAAGCCTTCAACCAGCGCGTGGTGTCTTGCAGTGCTTTAGCGGTGTCTCGCAGCAGCAAGCTGTTGGTGCGGCTATCCACCGTCACGCTACCGCGAGGCGTAAGTAGTGAACGCTCTGCGAGTAAACTGCGATAAACATCGCTGGCACTGGCGTAATGCAACATGATGGTCTGCTGCTCAAGGGGTAACTGCTGCTGTCGCTCATCCTGCTCCGCTTTAGCCTGCTGCGTCTGCATTTGCTGCCAGCTCTCCGGATACACCAATAACACGCCCTCTTCCTGTACCACGGTCAGCTTTGCCAATTGCGTCACTAACGCCAACGCGCGGTCCCAGCCTATATCCTCAAGGCGTAGTGATAATCGCCCTTCAACGCCAGGTGCAATTAACAGGTTGGTTTGCTGGTAATCGGCCAACGCCTGCAAAATGCGTTCAACCGGCGCATCATCAAACACCAGGCTTAACCGATCCTCACGGGCCAGCAGTGGCGCGCTAAGGATCAGCCATAATGTCAGGGCCATCCATTTCATAAAATCCTCCTTTTATTACCCAAGTAATTTGCTGTGGCGGGCAACGCTGTGCTGCACGCAATGTGAGGCTACGCGAGGTGAGTTCTGCAACCTGCCACGCGGTGTGTGGCAATGTGGCCTGCGTCGTGAGGCGATGACTTTTGCCCTGTGGTGAAACCAGCCAGGCGACATAACGCTGCGACGTCCCGACAATGCCCTGCAAACGCCAGCCATCGGGTTCGGCCACCTGTTGCAGACAGAGCCTTTCTGTCAACGGCTGAAAAGGATCGCGAGCCAGCGCCAGGCTGCTGCACAGCAGCAACAATCCGACACTAATCCGCATTTTCATCCTCCAGCCACATCTGCGTTATCAGCGTCCCCTTCTCTGTGCGCAGCTCAAAGCGCTGCGGAACAGAAACGTGCGCTTGTGCCAGCTCATCGAAAAGAGGTAGAAATTGTGGCCAGTTAAGCCGCAGATGCAGCTGCTGAGGTTGGCTCGTGGGCTGCCAGCTCTCCAGCTGTGTTGCGCGTGCAGTGACAAGATTTTCGAGGGTTTGCCGCGCAACGTTTTCCCTCGCGGGCTGCATTAACAGCGCGATCTCACTTTCTAACGTATTGATGGGTGGACGCGCGGCGAGTTGCTGCTGACGCAGGTGAACCTGCTGTGTCATTTCATCCTGCTGTCGCACCAGTACATCGTGCTGGTGCTGTAGTGGCCGCAACAGAACCCACCACGCCAGCGCCAGCAGCAGCGCTGACATCATGACCAGGCACGCCATGCGTATGGCCAGAGAGAGTGCCAGCCAACGAAGCAGCGCTTCATTCATTCGCTATCTCCTGTACACGCGCTTGTAATGTGAAGCGATAATCACCGCCAGACAGACGCTGCACGTGGCCCGGCCTGACTTTGGCCAACAGCGGTTGCGTCATCAGTTGCTGGCGGAAATCTCTTACTGACAACATGCTCTGTGCCTGCCCTTCCAGCACCAGCACGCCTTGCCGCCGCTCCACCCGATTCAACCACAGCGTGTCTGGCATCAACGCGGGCAACTGTTGCCAGAACAGCTGCCAACGCTGATGTTCCGCCTGCTGTTGTTGCCTGACCAATTGCGAGCGAAGAAGGCTGTCACGCTGCTGAAGCAGTGAATGCTGTAACCTGAGCTGTTGTTGTAGAGCGTCTCGACGATGGCTGACTTCGTTTAACCTTGCCTGCTGCTGGTTCAAGGCTTCGTTGCTGCGCCACCACCCTGCCAGTAAAGCGATCCCCGTTAATGTCAGGCTACACCCCAACAGCACAACGCTCTGCCGGCGGCGACGCTGCCACTGCTGTCTGCGCCAGGGAAGCAGATTGACGGCCAGCATCATGCATCCTCTGGGCGCAGTGCTAAACCAAGTGCAATTGAAAAGTCACCTTCGTGAGCAGGCAACGGCGGCTGTCGATATTGCAGTAATGAGAGGGGTTTACAGCAGGTCACGCCGGGTTCAGACAGTACCTGTGAAGAGGTACAAAATACGGCAGCGGCCTGCGGGAACGTGTCGCGTAATTGCGCCAGTGTCAAAGGTTCAGACCCGGCACCTGAAGTGGTCTGCTCGCCCGCTAACGTCCACAGCCAGTGGTCCTGCAGAGGATGGATCAACAGTTGGTCACGCTGCAGTGGCATACGCATGGCAATCTGGGTTAGCGCCAGGCTACTGAGTTCAAACACATCAGGCCGTAAGCCGGATTGCTTCAACGGTGATAGCCACTGTGCAATCACCTCGCGCCGCGCGGCGGTGATGCATATCTGCGAAGCTTTCCCCGCGGCTCGGTAGTCAATTGACAGCGAAGCGGGCTCGACCGGAAATAAACGTTGTGCCGAAGAGGCAACATAGCGGCTCATGGCCGGCTCACTCAGAGAAGTCTCCGGCAACGGCAACGTGCGTTGCAGCACCAACTGTGGAGGCAGCCCAACGCGGAGGGAATAACGCTTTGGCAGATGGCGCTGCCAACGCGTTAACATCTCCTGTAACAACGGGGTCGTTTGCAACACGCCGTTGCGTAACGTATCGTGCGGCACCGGTTGCTGCCACCAGTGTCGCAGTTGCCAACCATGACGTCGGCGTTCAATGCCCAAGGCGCAGAGTTGTCCATTTTGGATGTCCAGTCCGATTTGCCAGCGCTGAAAAGCCATGTGCGCGATCTCCTTATCTTTAAAGGTAAAAAAGGTCTACCCTGGCGCACCTACCCCTTGAAGTATGACGGGTATATCAAAGCGTCAGGCTTGCCTTTATACTACCGCGCGATTGTTTATAAACTGCCCAAACGACAACAGATGGGAATTCTCAGGTGAAGTTCGTAAAGTATTTATTGATTCTTGCAGTGTGTTGCATCTTGCTGGGAGCCGGCACGGTCTATGGCTTGTACAAGTACATTGAGCCACAGCTGCCAGACGTGAACACATTGAAAGACGTGCGTCTGCAAACCCCCATGCAGGTTTACAGCGCTGACGGCGAGTTGATCGCCCAGTATGGTGAGAAGCGCCGCGTGCCGCTCACCCTGCAACAGATGCCGCCTGAGCTGATTAAAGCGTTCATTGCGACCGAAGACAGCCGTTTCTACGAGCACCATGGTGTCGATCCGGTGGGGATTTTCCGTGCCGCCAGCATTGCGCTGGTATCCGGACACGCCTCACAGGGTGCGAGTACCATTACGCAACAGCTGGCGCGTAACTTCTTCCTTAGCCCTGAACGCACGCTGATGCGTAAGATCAAAGAGGCCTTCCTCGCGATTCGCATTGAGCAGCTGCTGAGTAAAGATGAAATCCTCGAGCTGTATCTCAACAAAATCTATCTCGGCTATCGCGCCTATGGCGTAGGGGCGGCGGCACAGGTCTATTTTGGTAAACCCGTTGATCAGCTGTCGTTAAGCGAAATGGCGATGATCGCTGGTTTGCCGAAAGCACCTTCAACGTTCAACCCGCTTTACTCACATGCCCGCGCGCTGTCGCGTCGTAATGTGGTGCTGGCGCGTATGCTCGACCAGAATTACATCACCCAGCAGCAGTATGATGAGGCGCGCAATACGCCACTGGTCGCGGTCTACCACGGCCCCGAAATTGCGTTCTCTGCACCTTATCTGAGCGAAATGGTGCGCCAGGAGATGGTGAAGCGTTACGGTGATAGCGCCTACGAAGATGGCTACAAGGTGTATACCACTGTCACTCGTCATCTGCAGGAAGCCGCGCAGCAAGCCGTGCGTGATAACGTGATGGCTTACGACATGCGTCATGGTTACCGCGGCCCCACCAACGTACTGTGGAAAGTGGGTGAAGCCAGCTGGGATAAGAGCCGTATTCAAAATGCACTGAAAGACTTGCCGACTTACGGCCCATTGAATGCCGCCGTGGTCACCAGCGCCAGCGCTGATGAAGCGACTGCAATGATGAAAGATGGCAGCAGCGTATCGCTGAGTCTGGCAGGCGTCCGCTGGGCGCGTCCGTACAAATCTGACACGTTGCAGGGTCCAACGCCGCGCAGCGTGACGCAGGTGCTGCAAACCGGCCAGCAGATTTGGGTGCGCAAAGTGAATAATGACTGGTGGTTAGGTCAGGTGCCGCTGGTGAACTCAGCACTGGTGTCGCTGAATCCGGAAGACGGTGCGGTACGCGCGCTGGTCGGTGGTTTTGACTTCAACCAGAGTATGTTTAACCGCGCAACGCAGGCGCTGCGTCAGGTGGGTTCAAACATTAAACCGTTCCTGTATACCGCTGCCATGGATCGTGGTTTGACGCTGGCTTCTATCCTTAACGACGTACCGATTTCGCGTTGGGATGCCGGTGCCGGTGCCGACTGGCGTCCGAAAAACTCCCCACCGACTTACGCGGGCCCCATTCGCTTACGTCAGGGCCTGGGCGAGTCTAAAAACGTGGTGATGGTCCGTGCGATGCGCGCCATGGGTGTGGATTATGCCGCTGAGTATTTGCAGCGCTTCGGCTTCCCGGCGCAGAACATTATCCATACCGAGTCACTGGCTTTAGGTGCGGCTTCATTTACGCCGATGCAAATGGCGCGCGGTTATTCGGTGATGGCGAACGGTGGCTTCCTGATCGACCCTTACTTCATTACCAAAATTGAAAATGAACAGGGTGGCGTGATATTCGAAGAGAAGCCGAAAATTGCCTGTCCGCAGTGCAACCTGCCGGTGATTTACGGTGAAACCAAGAAGTCCGTGGCGTTGAACGAAGAGAGTGTGGAAAACATTTCGACTTCCGATCAATCGCAAAATCAGACCGTGCCACAACCGGAGTTGGAGCAAGTGCCTGCTCAGCCACAACCGGCTGGCGATCAGCAATATGCGCCGCACGTGATTAACACGCCGCTGTCATTCCTGATCAAAAGCGCGCTGAACTCCAATATCTTTGGCGAACCGGGCTGGATGGGAACGGGCTGGCGTGCAGGCCGCGATCTGAAGCGTAATGATATCGGCGGAAAAACCGGTACCACCAACAGCTCGAAAGATGCCTGGTTCTCTGGATATGGTCCGGGCGTGGTGACCTCGGTGTGGATCGGTTTCGATGATTCGCGTGCGCTGGGCCGCTCGACCATGTCAGGTGCCATTCCGGATCAGATCTCTGGCTATGAAGGTGGCGCGAAGAGTGCGCAGCCAGCGTGGGATGAGTATATGAAATCCGCTCTGGATGGTGTGCCTGTACAGCCTCTGACACCGCCGGATGGTGTGGTCACCGTGACCATCGATCGTGGTACCGGCAAGTTGGCTAACGGCGGAGGCAATACCCGTCAGGAGTACTTTATCAACGGTACTCAGCCCACCGAGTACTCGTCCCATGATGTCGGCACCACTATCATGGACAACGGCGAAAGCCACGAACTGTTCTAATGAAAAAAGCCGGCACTGTTTGCCGGCTTTTTTATCTGTGCAGGGCGTAAATCAGTAGGTTAAACGCCCCTGCTTCACCAACCATTCACGTACCAAAAACAGCGCACTGACGTTACGCGCTTCACGGAAATCCGGTTCATCCAGCAGTGCCAGCAGGTTGTTAAGCGGCCAACGGCGTACAATCAGCGGTTCCGGCTCATCTCCTTCCAGCTTCTCTTCATACAACTCTTCCGCCACCACAATGTTCATCTTGCTGGAGAAATAGGAGGGTGCCATGGTGAGTTTGCCCAGCGCTTCCAGCTTCCTGGCACCAAAACCCGCTTCCTCTTTGAGTTCACGATCGGCCGCTTCAAAAGCGCTTTCGCCAGGATCAATCAACCCTTTTGGGAATCCCAACTCGTAGCTTTCCAACCCAACGGCGTATTCCTGAATCAGGATGACATCCTCACCGATAATCGGCACGATCATCACCGCTTCACGATCGGAAGGTTTCATACGTTCATAGACGCGGCGTGCACCATTACTGAAAGCGAGATCAACCGCTTCGATGGTGAATAAGCGGGAGCGAGCGACAGCTTCCACGTTGAGGATGTCAGGTTTTTTCAATGTCATTTTCATATCAGCCTCAAACTTTGCACAACCTTGTGAAACGCGATAATGCCAGCATACCGAAGCCCGAAGCATTGTGCGACACGCAACGAATGGAAAGCATGGTGACACATATCCACTTACAGCAGCTAACAACTTCTTGTTATCTCTACACTTAAATTTTCACAATAAGTCAACTGGGTTTGGCTAAATTCAGAAAATACCGATATTTAATTGAGTATCGCCCGGTTAATATCCCATTAAGGAATAATCTAATAATTTATAATTCAATGATTTTGTGCGTTATTTTATCTGAGTTTTTTCTTGTCAGAATGACTTCTGCTCGCCAAAATTGACTTGTATTGATGGTTCCACCGGGAGTACATCGTAAACGTGAAGGCAGTTTTTTGGCTGGATTGAGCAAAGCATGAGCACTTTTATCATCATTCTGGCTGTCATGCTGGTCTGCTCATTAGTAGCAGGCATTGGCTACTGGTACGCTATGCGGCATCGTCCGCCGTTGGCGAAACCACTGCCGTTTATTAGTCCGCCCTGCCGTAAACTCACCGATGAAGAACGCAGTGCAGTGGAAACCTACATTGCGTCACTGGCGAAACAGCGACAACGCAGCGATGCCCGCACCGCAAAGAAGTCACGCGAGCCAGAAGCCCTGACGCTCACCGCGCAAAGCAACAATGTTTATCCCGTCACGCGTTCTATCACCCGCTACGGCCTTTCTACCGATGATGCCCATCAATGGCGCTACTACCTGGATGAAGTGGAAGTCCATCTTCCTCCGTTATGGGAACAGTACATCGCTGAAGAGAACTATGTAGAACTGATTCGCACGCAGACAATGCCGCTGGTGATCTCCCTCAACGGTCACTCACTGGTGAACTATGCCATCGAGCAGCCTGCCCTGCCGCCCTTGGTACGGTCAATGTCGACGAACGCCTCCATCCGCAAGGAAGAGAGTGAAAATGTCGAATTACTGCAGGTGCGTAAAGAAACGCCTGAAGAGTATCGTTTGTCCCGTCGGGACGGCACACGCGAAGCCGTCGCCATCTGTTTCGCCTTTCTGCTGTTGTTCCTCAGTCTGGTGCTGCCAGGTAGCCTGATGGTGTGGATTGCCCTGCCCGCCGGCTTAATCATCGCCACCAGTTTATGGTTCCTCTACCGTTTTCCTGGCGAGAAAGGATTGCGAGAAGTGCACTGCCTGCGCGGCGCGCCAAAACGCTGGGGCCTGTTTGGTGAATCCAATCAGGAGCAGAGCAACATCTCACTCGGCATTATCGATTTAATCTATCCGACCCACTGGCAGCCCTACGTTGCACATGATTTGGGTCAGGTGACGGACGTCGATATTTACCTTAACCGCCAGGTCGTGCGCCAGGGCCGCTTCCTCTCACTCCATGATGAAGTGCGCAACTTCCCCGTGCAGCGCTGGCGTAGAAATCTGGTGCTGGCCTGTGGCTCTCTGCTGGTACTGGTGATGCTGGTTACCTGGATTCCGCTGAGCATGCCGATCAAGCTCAGTCTCGCGTGGGTAAAAGGCACAGAGAGCATTGAGGTCAATAGCGTCGATAAGCTGAGTGCACTGCCGCTGCACATTGGCGACAGCCTGAAAGTGAGTGGTACCGGCATGTGTTCAGTGCCGGGAAATTACCAGAGCAATCGCAGCTATGCCTACATGCCGTTCGACTGCTCAGCGATTTACTGGAACAATGCGGCGCCTCTGCCGCAACCTCAGTCTGACATCATTGATAAGGCTGCCGCGCTGCTGGATACCACCACGCGCCAGTTGCATCCGGAAACCAATACCGATCCCAAACTCAACCCGCAACTCGCCTCTGCCATTCAAAAGTCAGGCATGATTCTGCTGGATGACTTCTCCGATCTGGTGCTGAAAACGCAGGATTTGTGCAGCCAGCAGCAAGACTGTGTGCGGTTGAAGAACGCGCTGGTGAATCTGGGTAACGCAAAAGACTGGGATTCACTCATCCACCGCGCAGATACAGGCAAGCTCAACGGCATGAACGTTCTGCTGCGTCCGGTGAGCGCTGAAGCACTGGAGAATCTGGTCAATACCGCCACTTCCACTTTCTTCTCACGTGAAACCCGTCGCGCCGCGGAAACGCTGAATAGCCCACCACCCGGTGGTTTCCTAATTATCAGCGATGAGGGCCGTCAGATGGTGACACAGCCGCAGCCGTCAGTTTCGCTGTTTGACCTTGATGCGCCGTCTCAGTGGCGTGAATTACAACGCATGTCCGGCATGCTGTTACATACGCCGTTCGCTGCCAATGGCATCATTACCAGCATTACCACTGACGCCAACGGCACACGTCACGTTGCGCTGCATAATGAACCCGATACCATGGCGCAGTGGCGCTATCTGGGTACCGCACTGCTGATGCTGGTGCTGATTCTCTGTGGTGTCACCAACGGCTTGCTGGCTCTGCGCCGCATTCACCGTAATCGCCTGCGGATGGTGGAAATCCAGCAGTATTACGACAAGTGCTTTAACCACAATCTCAGCACTATGCAGAGCGTGCGCTCCCTGTTCTGAGCCCTTTCCTTCTGTGCTACCCTGTCGCCCTGTTTTTAGGGGGTGAAGATGCCAATGCTTAACTGGTCTGAGATCGATACCGTGCTGCTGGATATGGATGGCACGTTGCTTGATCTCGCCTTTGATCGCCATTTCTGGCTGGAACATGTTCCGGAAACCCTGAGCCGCGAACGTGACATCACGCTGGCGGAAGCGCATCAGCTGATTCAGCAAAAGTATCAAGCCGTGGCGCATACGCTAAACTGGTATTGTCTTGATTACTGGTCACAGGAGTTGGCGCTGGATATCCGCGCCATGACGTGGGAGAAGCGCCACCGCGCGGCGATGCGTGATGACACAGTGCCTTTTTTGCAGGCGCTGCGTGCTGCGGGCAAGCGCACCATTTTGCTGACCAATGCACACCCGTACAATCTTGATGTGAAGCTGGAGCAGACCGGATTAGCTGCCCACCTTGATTTATTACTTTCCACCCATACCTTTGGGTATCCGAAAGAGGATCCACGTCTCTGGCAGGCCGTTCAGCAGCAAACTGCATTCGACAGTGCGCGCACGCTTTTCATTGATGACAGCGAGCCGATTCTGGATGCGGCTGCCCGTTGGGGGATTCGCTGGTGCTTAGGTGTCAGCAACCCGGATTCCGGTCGGCCCGATCAAACTTTCCAGCGTCATACGGCAGTGCGAGACTATCGCCAGTTGTGTGAAACGCTGCGCTAAAGCAGGAGCCGCAATGAAAGAGAAAACCAGCGAAGGCGTCCGCCTCGACAAATGGCTGTGGGCTGCGCGCTTTTATAAAACCCGCGCAATTGCCCGCGAAATGATCGAAGGCGGCAAAGTGCATTACAACGGTCAACGCAGCAAACCGAGCAAAATCGTTGAATTGCAGGCCGAGCTAACGCTGCGTCAGGGCAACGATGAGCGCACGGTCATCATCACAGCGATTGGTGAGCAACGCCGCCCCGCCAGTGAAGCGCAAGAGATGTACGCGGAAACTGCTGCCAGTATTGAGAAGCGTGAGAAAACCGCGCTGGCACGCAAGATGAACGCCCTTACGATGCCGCATCCCGATCGTCGCCCGGATAAAAAAGAGCGTCGCGATCTGATGAAATTTAAATTGTCGGGCGATGAGTAATATCCGCCCCAACGAGAGAAACACTATGTCTGTTCAAGATCAACTGCACCGTTACCTGTTCGAAAACGTCGCCGTGCGCGGCGAGCTGGTCAACGTTTCTGAAACCTGGCGCGAAATCGTTAAGGACCACGACTATGCTGAGCCGGTAAAAATCCTGCTGGGTGAACTGCTGGTTGCGACCAGCCTGTTGACCGCTACGCTGAAATTTGACGGCGACATCACTGTGCAGTTACAGGGCGATGGCCCACTAACGCTGGCAGTGATTAATGGCAATAATAATCAGGAACTGCGCGGTGTGGCGCGCGTGAAAGAAGACGCGGAGATTGCCCCGGGCAGCAGCCTGAAAGAGATGGTCGGCAACGGCTATCTGGTGATCACCATTTCACCTGAAAAAGGCGAGCGTTATCAGGGCGTGGTCGGTCTGGAAGCGGATACGCTGGCAGGCTGCCTCGAAGATTACTTCATGCGCTCTGAGCAGTTGCCAACACGTCTGTTTATTCGCACCAGCGAGAAAGGCGCAGCCGGTATTCTGCTGCAGGTGTTGCCTGCGCAGGAATCAAGCCAGGATGACTTCAACCATCTCGCCACACTGACCGAAACGGTGAAGAGCGAAGAGCTGATCGAACTGCCTGCGACCGATGTGCTGTGGCGCCTCTACCATCAGGAAGAAGCGACGGTATTTGATCCTACCCCGGTCAGCTTCAAATGTACCTGCTCACGCGAACGCTGCGGCGAAGTGCTGAATACGCTCCCTGTTGAAGAAGTGGACGAGATCCTTGAAGAAGACGGTAAAATCGATATGCATTGCGACTATTGCGGTTCGCACTATGTGTACGATGCGGTAGACATTGCGGCTATCCGCAATGCACCAACAAACAGCAGCGATCAAGTGCATTAAGTCTCTGTCGGGCGGTGATGCCGCCCGCATTGCTTCAGACATTCCCCCATCACTTCCGGCGAAAATTAACTAATTTACGCTGACTTTAATTTATTAAGTGGCAGATTTCGCTGCTTGTCACGTTCCAGCTCGCATTTTTAACTATTCTCACTTTTACAGCCCGCCGAGACGTGTACACTGCGCGCGATCTGCCCTGCCCGGCTATGCGAGGCAGGACGCAGAATCCCCTCATAAAATGCTATGAAGTACCGATTTAAGGAGCAGCCACATGCGCGCTAACGGCCTGACATCGCAAGACCTCGCCACTTTGGGCATCAGCGGCACCACGGACGTGGTGTACAACCCTGACTTTGATACGCTGTTTCAGGAAGAAACCCGCCCGGAACTGGAAGGATACGCGCGAGGCATCCTGACGCAGAGCGGCGCTGTTGCCGTGGATACCGGCATCTTCACTGGGCGCTCGCCAAAAGATAAGTACATTGTGCGGGATGACACGACGCGTGACACCCTGTGGTGGAACGACGTCGGCAACGGCAAGAACGATAACCAGCCGCTGTCACAGGAAACCTGGCAGGCGCTGAAAGACCGCTGCACCGCACAGCTCTCTGGCAAGCGTTTGTTTGTCGTGGACGCTTACTGCGGCGCAAATCCAGACACCCGTCTCAGCGTGCGCTTTGTGATGGAAGTGGCATGGCAGGCGCACTTCGTCAAAAACATGTTTATTCGCCCAAGTGAAGCAGAACTGGCGGCATTCAAGCCCGATTTCGTGGTGATGAACGCAGCACAGTGCACCAATCCAGACTGGCAGGCACAGGGTTTACACTCCGAGAACTTTGTGGCCTTCAATCTCACCGAACGCATGCAGCTGATTGGCGGCACCTGGTACGGTGGTGAGATGAAGAAAGGCCTGTTCGCCATCATGAACTACCTGCTGCCGTTAAAGGGCATTGCCGCCATGCACTGTTCCGCAAACGTGGGTAAAACTGGCGATGTCGCGGTGTTCTTCGGCCTGTCTGGTACCGGTAAAACCACACTCTCCACCGATCCCGATCGCCAGTTAATTGGCGACGACGAACACGGTTGGGATGACGATGGTGTGTTTAACTTTGAAGGTGGCTGCTACGCCAAAACCATCAATCTGTCTGAGCAAGCCGAACCGGAAATCTATCGCGCCATCCGCCGTGATGCTCTGCTGGAGAATGTAGTGGTCCGTGCCGATGGCAGCGTTGATTATGCGGATGCCAGCAAGACCGAAAATACCCGAGTCTCCTATCCGATTGAGCACATCGACAACATTGTGCAGCCGATTTCTAAAGCAGGGCATGCCAGGCGCGTGATTTTCCTGACGGCAGATGCCTTTGGTGTGCTGCCGCCGGTTTCACGCTTAACGCCGGAACAGACGCAGTATCACTTCCTGTCAGGTTTTACGGCCAAGCTGGCGGGTACCGAGCGCGGTGTCACGCAGCCCACTCCAACGTTCTCTGCTTGCTTTGGTGCCGCTTTCCTGACGCTGCACCCAACGCAGTACTCTGATGTGCTGGTGAAGCGTATGGAAGCGGCTGGGGCACAAGCATATCTGGTGAACACCGGTTGGAACGGCAGTGGCCAACGTATTTCCCTGAAAGAGACGCGTGCCATTATCAACGCGATTCTGGCGGGTGAGCTGGATGACGTCGAGACAGAGACGCTGCCGGTATTCAACCTGCAGATGCCCACTTCGCTGGCGCAGGTGGACGATGCGATTCTGGATCCGCGTCGCAGCTGGCAGGACGAAGCCGCATGGCAGCAAGCCGCGCAAGATCTGGCGCAGCGTTTTATCACTAACTTCGAGAAGTACACCGATAACGATGCAGGTAAGGCGCTGGTGCAGGCTGGCCCGCAGTTGTGATGTGAAAAAAACCAGGGCGGCATAAATGCCGCCCTGGAAATTATGAATTGTGATTCGTACTGATCACCGCCGGTGCACTATGCTCGGGAATCGGTAGCCACGCGCGGATACGCAATCCGCCATGTTCGCTGTCACCAATCTCCAGCGACCCATCGTGCGCATCAATAATACGCTGCACAATCGCCAGGCCTAAGCCGGTGCCACTGGTACTGCGCGCGCTATCACCGCGAACAAACGGCTGGAACAGATGTTGAAGCTGATCCGGCTTAATGCCCGGGCCATCATCTTCCACCTGGAACCAGGCGCGATTCAGCTCCTGACCGCTACTGACTTTAATCCAGCCATTGCCATAACGTGCCGCATTGACCACCAGATTCGCTACCGCGCGTTTGATCGATAGCGGGTTGATATCCAGCATTAACTCTTCTGGCATCACCGCGTTCTCAATCTCACGCTCGTAGCCGCTCTCCGCAGCCACCACTTCACCCAACACGCTGTTCAGATCGGCACGTTCGGTCTGCATCTCCTGGCCGGTTCGCAGATAATCGATAAACTGCTCAATGATGGCATTGCACTCTTCGATATCCTTGTTAATCGACTCTGCCAGATAACCGTCCTGCTCACCCATCATCTCAGTCGCGAGACGAATACGCGTCAATGGCGTACGCAAATCGTGGCTGACGCCAGCCATCAACAGTGTGCGGTCATCGGCTAACTGCTTGACCCCCGCAGCCATCTGATTGAATGCCCGCGTCACTGAACGTACTTCAGAGGCGCCGTACTCACGTAACGGTGGAGGAATAATGCCTTTACCGACCTGCAGCGCTGCGTGCTCCAGGTCGACCAGGGGTCGGTTCTGAATACGAATAAACAGCCAGGCACCGCCAATCGCCAGCAACATAATCGCCAGGGTGTAGCGGAACAACGGCGAGAAGTCGCCCTGATGGATTTCCGTCAGTGGAACGCGCACCCAGATGTCTGGCGACAACCAGGTTTTCAGCCAGACCACTGGGGAATTCTTATTCACCTCGACACGCACATCGGTCGGGCCACCAAGCTGTTGCGCCATCTGCTCGCTGAGGAATTCGTAATGCTGCGCCCAGCGCAAGCCGCTCTCTTCCGCCGCCGCGTTGGTATACAACGAAATACCCAGCTCACGATAAATCTCGCGGCGAAATGCCGGAGGCACTTCCAACTGCGTACCATCTTCCAGCTGCAACCGGTCAGTCATCAACATACGGACTTCGTATGCGAGAACTTTATTGAACTGCTGCAGACTGGGAAGAATGGCGAAATTCAGCACCACCAGGTAGGTCGTTACCAGGCTGACGAACAGCAAGGTAACGATCAATAGCAAAGTGCGGGCAAACGAACTGCGAGGAGAGAAGCGCAATCGCCTCATGCTTTGCTGCCGTCCGGAACAAAGACGTAGCCAAGACCCCATACGGTCTGAATGTAGCGCGGATGCGCCGGATCTTCTTCTACCATGCGACGCAGACGCGAGATCTGCACGTCGATAGAACGCTCCATCGCACTGTACTCACGACCACGCGCCAGGTTCATCAGCTTGTCACGTGACAACGGCTCACGCGGATGGCTCACCAAGGCTTTCAGCACGGCAAACTCACCACTGGTTAACGGCATGGGTTCGTCTTCACGGAACATTTCACGCGTACCGAGGTTCAGCTTGAACTTACCAAAGGCGATAACCGCTTCTTCTTGTGAAGGTGCACCCGGCAGCTCATTCGCCTGACGACGCAACACGGCACGAATACGCGCCAGCAGCTCACGTGGGTTAAACGGCTTAGGAATGTAGTCATCGGCACCGATTTCCAGCCCAACGATACGATCGACCTCTTCACCCTTGGCGGTGACCATGATGATCGGCATCGGGTTGCTCTGGCTACGTAAGCGACGGCAGATGGATAAGCCATCTTCGCCTGGCAGCATTAAATCAAGCACCATTAAATGGAATGATTCACGAGTCAGCAGACGATCCATCTGCTCGGCGTTGGCGACACTGCGCACCTGAAAGCCCTGTTCGGTGAGATAACGTTCGAGCAGTGCGCGCAAACGCATATCATCATCGACGACCAGAATTTTGTAGTTCTCTTGCATGTTCAACTCCCAAAGGCGCCATTGCCTGAGCCAATATTGTGTAAAAAAGATGCCTACATGTGACAGTCATTAATGGTTTATATTCTAGCCGAAATTGTTACAAAGCATATTAAACAGCAGCTTATATTTAATTTTAGCCCTGAAATGCGCATTATCTCGCGCTTTTTGTCTGTACTTTCAACCCGCTTAGCCCTTATCTGAAAATTCGCGTGATTTTCTGTTCGCGTCTGGATCATTTTGCCTTTAGCCGCATCTCACGTGGCTATGCCGTGCCATTTGGCTTAAGTCGCCAGGGAAGTATCTTTCGATATCGGGATAATTGCAGCAGATTATCTGGCACTTTCTGTTTTAGGTATCCGACTGCTCTCGGAACATTGCCCAATCCGCGCCAATCAAGTCCAGTATTAAATAAAGACTTATTAATCAGTGAGTAAACATCACTTTCCTCTCAGACATGGATCTCAGAAACTGCACGGGTTCCTGCAGATATTGCGTCTATTTGGAGAAAGAAAAATGAAAAAAACGATGGTCTTGCTGAGTGCACTGGTTCTGACCAGCCTTTCTCAGGCGCAGGCTGCCACCAGCGCGGGCGAAGCGGCAGGGGCACAAGCCTCAACCACAGCTAAAGGTAATTCAGACGCCATTGGCGTCGGTGCCGTTGGTGCACTGCTTGGCGTGGCATTAGCCACCATGGGTGGGGGTGACAAAGGCTCAAGCAGCACGTCTACCACCACAGCCACCACGCCCGGCAAATAATTCGTATCTTCAGAGCGCGGCAAGGCTGCGGCGCTTTTCCCTTTTTACTGCCAGCCCATTTCGCCACCGGAGAATAAGTAGCGCCCAAGGCTTTTTTACCCAAGCCATTATTCTCCGCCTCTTTTTTATTCCGTATCCTTAACGTATTCAATGCTGTTCACAAACCAGATTTTTTGTCCTTCTGGCGTGTTCACCGTCACCTCGTCATCCACTTCTTTCTTGATCAACGCACGCGCCATCGGCGAATCAATTGAGATGTAATCTTTTATCCCTTCACCATAAATTTCATCGGGCCCAACAATACGAAACCGCTTTGCCTCGCCCTGCTCATTCTCCACCACCACCCAGGCACCAAAGAACACTTTGCCTTCCTGCTGTGGGGCATAGTCAACAATTTTGAGATCGGCGAGGCACTTGCGCAGATAGCGCACACGGCGGTCAATCTGGCGCAACAGACGCTTGTTGTAGGTGTAATCGGCATTTTCTGAGCGATCGCCCAGGCTCGCAGCCCAGGAGACAATTTTGGTGATTTCCGGACGCTTTTCATTCCACAAATGGTCGTGCTCGGCACGTAATTTGTTATAGCCTTCGCGGGTAATCAGTTGAGTTTTCATCACATCTACTCGTGGTAACTGCATTTCAGGTCTTCAATAAGCCAACAATAAGCGACTGCTCAACCTTCAGCAAGGCATGCCCCGTAATGTGCGCGCTGTATTCAGAAAAAGACGGATTCACCTGGCCCCGGCTGGCAATTTGCAGTCTCAATCCGTATAACTGTCCCCTATTTCCAACCCTGTGTAAGCATTGTTAATGATGATGAAAGATTCACTGAGCCAGATTATCGCAAGTGAGCTGAAGGCGCGCGCCGACCAGGTTGACGCAGCCGTTCGCTTGCTGGATGAAGGGAACACCGTGCCGTTTATCGCACGTTATCGTAAGGAAGTGACCGGTGGGCTGGACGACACCCAGTTGCGTCAGCTTGAGAGCCGTCTTGGCTATCTGCGTGAGCTGGAAGATCGCCGTCAGTCGATTCTAAAATCCATCGACGAACAGGGCAAACTTACCCCAGAACTCGCCAGCGCGATCAATAACACACTGAACAAAACCGAGCTGGAAGACCTTTACCTGCCTTATAAGCAGAAACGTCGTACCCGTGGTCAAATTGCCATTGAGGCCGGTCTGGAACCGCTGGCCGAAACGCTGTGGCACGATCCTTCAAAGGACCCAGAACAGCTGGCAGCGGGTTATGTCGATGCGGATAAAGGTGTTGCCGACGTGCGTGCAGCACTGGACGGCGCACGCTACATCCTGATGGAACGCTTTGCCGAAGACGCTACGCTGCTGGCGAAAGTGCGTGATTATCTGTGGAAGAATGCGCACGTCGTGTCCCGCGTGGTGGAAGGCAAAGAGGAGGAAGGCGCGAAATTCCGCGATTACTTCGATCATCATGAAGCCCTGATTTCTGTGCCTTCGCACCGTGCATTAGCGATGTTCCGTGGTCGCAATGAAGGCGTGCTGCAACTGTCGCTGAATGCCGATCCGCAATTTGACGAAGCACCCCGTGAAAGCCACGGTGAGACACTGATTACCGAGCACCTGCAACTGCGTCTGAATAACGCTCCGGCGGATAGCTGGCGTAAAGCCGTGGTGAGCTGGACCTGGCGTATCAAGGTGTTGCTGCACCTCGAAACCGAGCTGATGGGCACCATCCGTGAACGCGCGGAAGATGAAGCAATTAATGTCTTCGCCCGCAACCTGCACGATCTGCTGATGGCGGCTCCGGCTGGCATGCGCGCGACCATGGGCCTCGATCCAGGCCTGCGTACCGGTGTAAAAGTCGCCGTGGTGGATGCCACCGGCAAATTAGTCGCGACCGACACGATTTATCCGCACACCGGACAAGTCGCAAAAGCGGCGAACTCCGTTGCCGCGCTCTGTGCCAAACATCAGGTTGAACTGGTGGCCATCGGCAACGGTACCGCTTCACGCGAGACCGAGCGCTTCTTCCTCGACGTGCAGAAGCAGTTCCCACAGATTCACGCGCAGAAAGTGATCGTCAGCGAAGCGGGCGCCTCCGTTTATTCGGCTTCTGAACTGGCCGCACTGGAGTTCCCGGATTTAGACGTTTCTTTGCGCGGAGCCGTTTCCATCGCACGCCGTCTGCAAGATCCACTGGCCGAACTGGTGAAAATCGATCCGAAATCTATCGGTGTGGGCCAGTATCAGCATGACGTTAGCCAAAGCCAGCTGGCGAAGAAACTGGACGCCGTGGTAGAGGACTGCGTGAACGCCGTAGGGGTTGACCTCAATACCGCCTCGGTGGCGCTGTTGACCCGTGTGGCAGGTTTGACGCGCATGATGGCGCAGAACATTGTCAGCTGGCGTGATGAGAACGGTCGCTTCCAGAACCGTCAGCAGCTATTGAAAGTGAGCCGCCTTGGGCCCAAAGCGTTTGAGCAGTGTGCGGGCTTCCTGCGCATCAACCAGGGTGATAACCCGCTGGATGCCTCAACGGTGCACCCAGAAGCCTATCCGTTGGTTGAGCGTATTCTGGCGGCAACCGAGCAGGCATTGAACGAATTGATGGGCAATCCTGGTGGTTTGCGTGACCTCAACGCGCGTGACTTTACCGATGAGCGTTTTGGTCTGCCGACCGTTACTGACATCATTAAAGAGCTGGAGAAACCGGGCCGCGATCCACGTCCTGAATTCAAAACTGCGCAGTTTGCTGAAGGTGTAGAAACGCTGAATGATTTGCTGCCAGGCATGATTCTGGAAGGCGCAGTCACCAACGTCACCAACTTCGGTGCCTTTGTCGATATCGGCGTTCACCAGGATGGTCTGGTTCACATCTCATCTCTTTCCGACAAGTTCGTTGAAGATCCGCATCAAGTGGTGAAAGCCGGCGACATTGTCAAAGTGAAGGTGATGGAAGTGGATATGCAGCGCAAACGTATTGCCCTCACCATGCGTCTGGATGAGCAACCTGGCGAAAGCAATGCGCGCGGCGGTAATAACCGCAGCAGTGGCAAAGAGCAGAACCGCCCAGCCGCTAACAACAAGGCTCGCGGAAAACCTGCCAGTGCGCCAGCAGGCAATAGCGCCATGGGCGATGCGCTGGCCGCAGCTTTCGGTAAAAAGCGCTAAACTTATCATGTGTAGGGCGGCCTTCAGGCCGCCCTAAAACGCGCCCCTGCAAGCCCCTTTCAAGTTGATAAATCCTCCCTACCGTCTACGCTGAAAAAATCCGTGTGAAAAAATGACCTTCCGCGTGGCCCAACGATCTGATGGACAAAATCAACGCATTACTTGATGAGATTTACGAAGGCCGCTTTCCCGTCGCCGCACGTGAGCGCCTGCTTTCGCACATTCGCGCTGCGCGTGATACCGCTAAACTGCCACGCAAAGCGCACTGGGATGAAAAAGATGTGGTGTTGATCAGCTATGCCGATCAGTTCCGCGAATCCGATCAGCCCACGCTCGCCAGCTTCTCACGCTTTTATCAGCAGCACTTACAATC
Source organism: Pantoea sp. EA-12 (assembly GCF_030053355.1). Classification (NCBI taxonomy): domain Bacteria; kingdom Pseudomonadati; phylum Pseudomonadota; class Gammaproteobacteria; order Enterobacterales; family Erwiniaceae; genus Pantoea; species Pantoea sp. EA-12. The sequence continues at coordinate 61,191 of NZ_JASGBY010000009.1, forward strand.
GACCTTCAGCCTGGTGCACCTGCTACCGTTTTTCCCTTATTCGTCTGATGACGGTTTCTCGGTGATTGATTATCACCAGGTCAATCCGGTCTGCGGCAACTGGCAGCATATTGCTGCCTTGCACAGTGAAACCCGGCTGATGTTCGATTTCGTCTGTAATCACATGTCCGCGCACAGCCAGTGGTTTCATCACTTTTTGGCGCAGGACCCCGGCTGGGATGATTTTTTTATCAGCATGCCGCCCGCCACGGACCTCAGTGCGGTGACACGACCACGCACTTCGCCGCTGCTCACCCCTTTTACCCTGGCTAACGGCGAGACACGCTTTATCTGGACCACTTTCAGTGCCGACCAAATCGATCTCAACTTCGCCAATCCGGAAGTGTTGATTCGCATGGTGGGCGTGCTACTGGATTACCTCAATAAAGGCGCCGACTATGTGCGGCTTGATGCCGTCGGCTATATGTGGAAAACGCCTGGAACCCACTGTATCCACCTGGCAAAAACACACCAGTTAGTGAAGCTGTTTCGTGCCATTGCCAACGAGGTTGCGCCCGGTACGGTGATTGTCACCGAAACCAACGTGCCGCATAAAGACAACATCAGCTACTTTGGCAACGGTCATGACGAAGCGCAAATGGTGTATCAGTTCTCCCTGCCGCCGTTGGTGCTGCACGCCATTCACTCTGGCTCATCACGTGCGTTACGCCAGTGGGCCAGCACGCTGGACACGGGAAATGGCACCACCACTTTCTTCAACTTCCTCGCTTCGCACGATGGCATAGGCCTAAACCCGGCGCGCGGGATTTTGTCGGAAATCGAAATTGTGGCGCTGGTGCGTGAGTTAGCGCTGGAGGGCGCTCTGGTCTCTTACAAGAACAATCCCGATGGCACCACCAGCCCTTATGAGATCAACGTGACCTACCTCGATGCGCTCAATCATCAAACCGATGATGATGACACGCGTTTACGTCGATTCTTGCTCGCACACGCCATTTTGCTGGTATTCCCCGGCGTGCCGGCGATTTACATCCAGAGCATCCTCGGTTCGCGCAATGATAATGAAGGCGTGCATGCCGCCGGACATAACCGCGCGATCAATCGAGAAAAATACAGCCTGCATGAAATGGAAGCATGGATCAGCGGTGGCAACGCACTGCGTCAGCAGGTGTATGAACGCCTGAGCACCTTGATTCAACTCCGAACGCGCCAGTCTGCCTTTCACCCCGACAACCCGATGACGTTATTAGAGAGTGAAAATGCGCTGCTGATGCTACGCCGCCATCAGTCAGGCAGTGAGGAGGGGTTACTCTGTATCTTCAACCTCAGCAGCCGCGAGATCACGACACAAATGCCACAGTCAAAGCTTTATCAGGATGTCATCAGCGGGGAGAAAATTGATGGCAGCGAGCCATTATCGCTCGCTGCCTGGCAGTTTATGTGGCTGCGAGATTAATCACTTATAAACATCAGCCGTGGCGCTGAATTTGCCATGCTCACGGCCCGCAATCACCAGAAAGTACTTCCCGCCTTTTTCGTCAGCCGCTTTGGAAAGTTCGCGCTTCGCATCCATTGGTGACGTCGTTTCCGCTGTTGTTGTCACCGTACCGATTTTTTCAAGATTCATTTTTTGCACTTCTTCTTTGGTCACTTCCTTTGCAGCGAACGCTGAAAACGACACCGCGCTCATCACCAGAGAAGCCACAGCCCATTTCATCATCTTCATAGCATTACCCTCATCCATATTTTCCATTATTGGGATGTAAGCGTCCGCGAAGCACAACAGGCGAGAAAAAAGACAGGTTCACACCACGCAGCGGTGCAGCTCACGTCAAAAGTATTGCCGCTGGTGACAAATTTGCCACCGCAGCAACAGAATTAACGCGCAACTAATTGGATGAACTCAATAATATGCTGACAAAATGCGTCAGGGTGAGAGATAAATGGCGCATGTGCCGCCTTTTCCATCACGATTGATGGGGAAGTTGGTAATGCTTCATCCAGCATCGGCGCAATACGACGCGGAACCAAGCCATCCAGCGCCCCGTATAAACGCAACAATGGCAGCGTCAGGTGCGGTAACTCAGTACGAAGATCCACCTCATGCAAGATCTTCAGCCCACCCTCAAGCACTTCAACTGAAGGCATCGGCTGCGACAGCACCACCTCCTTCAACTGACGAGCATCCTGGCGCGCATTCTCCGTGCCCATGGTTTGTAACGCCAGAAAGCGTTCCACGGTACGCTGGAAATCATTACTTAGCTGCTGTTGAAAACTTTCCAGCGTTTCCGGCTTGATGCCAGGCCACTCGCCGCGAGCGGTAAAACAGGGCGAAGAGGCAACGCTAACCAATGCGCTAACGCGTTGCGGCTGCGTCAAGGCGATTTGGCTGGCAACCAATCCTCCCAACGACCAACCGAGCAGCACCGCACGCGCGGGCAGTTGCGGTAGCAGCTGTTGCGCCATATCGGCTAAGGTCAGCGGCCCAAAGCCCTGGCTGCGGCCAAAGCCCGGCAGGTCCACCAAATGCAGGCGAAAATGCGGGCTAAGTCGAGGAACGATGTTTTGCCACACTTCCGCGTTTAGTCCCCAGCCGTGCAGCAGCACAAGATCGCGATCGCCTTCGCCTGTGGTGTGCCAGTAAAGCGAACTCATCGGTTACACTCCCGAAAAGTGAAAAAGAGGCCGCTATGCTATCAATCCCCGCGCTGTGTTGGCTATGCCGCTTGCCGCTGCAGATCGCGGGACATGGCATATGCAGCCGTTGTATCAGGCAGATTCCCCCCTTACCCACACTCTGTCCTTGTTGTGGATTACCCGCCTGCGGTACCCAGCTCTGCGGCCGCTGCATCCGCCATCCGCTGCCGTGGCAGAGCTTAACCTGTGTCAGTGATTACCAGCCGCCGGTCAGCGATTGGGTATTACAGCTAAAATTTTCCCGCGCGACCGCACTTAGAGTGATGCTGGCACGGCTACTTTTGTTAAAATTATTAACAAATCGGCGCAATAACCTTTTACCACGCATAGATTTAGTGTTGAGTGTACCGCTGCATCGCCGCCGGGCCTGGCGACGTGGCTACAATCAGGCCGAGTTGGTGGCTAAGCCGCTGGCGCACTGGTTAGGCTGTGAATATCGCGAAGGCGTTCGCCGTCGAAGGCAGGGTGCTATACAACATGCGTTGCGTGCCAGCGCCCGTAAAAAAAACCTGCGTGGCGCCTTTCGCCTTGAAATGTCGGTGCGCGGACGTCATATCTTACTTATCGATGATGTGGTGACCACCGGAAGCACGGTGGCAGAAATCAGCCGCATCCTACTGGCGCAAGGCGCGTCCAGCGTACATATTGGCTGCCTGTGCCGTACCTTGTAGAGCGTCGGTGTTGGGCGTATTATAACCAAGTAATTTAGTCAACTATTGAGCAATCGCCATGATCGTTATTACTGATGCTGCGCAAGAGCACTTCTCAAAATTGCTGTCGAAACAAGAAGACGGCACGCAAATTCGCGTATTCGTCATTAATCCGGGTACGCCAACCGCGGAATGCGGCGTTTCTTACTGCCCACCCGATGCAGTAGAAGCCACTGACACCGAAATGAAGTTCGAAAAGCTGTCAGCTTATATCGATGAGCTGAGCGCTCCGTATCTTGAAGATGCCGAGATCGATTTTGTCACTGACAACCTCGGTTCCCAGCTGACGCTGAAAGCGCCGAACGCCAAGATGCGCAAAGTGTCTGACGATGCGCCAATGGTTGAGCGTGTAGAGTATCTGCTCCAGGCGCAGATCAACCCGCAACTGGCTGGCCATGGCGGTCGCGTATCGCTGATGGAAATCACCGATGACGGCTATGCCATTCTGCAGTTTGGCGGCGGCTGTAACGGCTGTTCAATGATCGACGTGACGCTGAAAGATGGTATCGAGAAAGAGCTGCTGGCAGCCTTCCCTGAGCTGAAAGGTGTGCGTGACCTTACTGAACACCAGCGCGGTGAGCACTCTTACTACTGATTTTATGGCGGCAGCGCATCCGTGCTGCCGCTCTATTATGCTTCTTTGCGCCCCACGGTGACCGCTTTCATCACCTGCTGCACCGCTTTATCATCAAACATTTCTTCCAGCGTGACGCTCAACTTCCGTCGCCAATTCGGATATTCATTCACTGTACCCGGTACATTGACTGGCGAAGTCATTCCCAGCCAATCCTCCGGTTGTAGCCCTAGTAAAGCACTGCCCGTCTGAGCAAGAAAACGATGCATCGCCAAATTTAGCGCAGGTGTGAGGGATTGTTCATTCGCTAGCTCAGTGCCTGGTGCAGACATTGCCGCCCCCGCCTGCTGCAATGCATCCAGTAACGCTTGCTTCTGCGTGACCCGCTGTTGTTGCAGTGATTGCAGTACACTTCCGCGATACATCCCCAGTTTCTCGCCCAACGTCAAATCACCGGCCTGCCAGAATCCACTTAACGTCGGCAAATCATGCGTACTGGCGCTGGCAATCGACTGGCGAGGATAGGCAGAAGGTGGGCGATATCGGCCATCTCTTTCCTGTTCAAAAAAGAGAACCTTCCAGGAAAAGATGCCGTGACTACGCAACATACGAACAATCATCGGTGGCACCGTGCCTAAATCCTCGCCAATCACCATGCAGCCATGCCGCTGGCTTTCCAGTGCGAGGATCGCCATCAACTCGTCGACCGGATACGAAACGTATGCGCCCTTGTCAGCACCTTCGCCATAAGGGATCCACCACAGCCGCAGCAGCGCCATCACATGGTCGATGCGCAACGCGCCGCAGTCACGCATATTGGCACGCAGCAGGTCGATAAACGGTTGATATCCACGTGCACGCATCACATGTGGATCGAGCGGCGGCAACGCCCAGTTTTGCCCCAGTGGACCGAGACGATCGGGCGGCGCGCCCACTGACGCGCAAAGCTTATAGAGCTGCGGGTCCAGCCAGGTTTCTGCGCTGTGTTGCGCCACCCCAACCGCCAAATCGCGATACAGCCCAACCGCCATACCCAGTTGCTGGCTGCGCTGCCAGCAGGCCGCAAACTGTTGCTGCGCCAGCCACTGCAGCCAACTCCAGAACCGAATCTCATCTTCATGATCGGCACACCACTGCTGCACCTCAGGCTGGTGCGCGTGACGCCAACCTTCCGGCCATTTCTCCCAGCCCCATTCGTCAGGATGACTGGCGGCACGTTCCGTAAGAATGCCATCAAAAGCCGCTTGATAACGCAGCGCGTCGCCGCCCTCAGCAACAAATTGCTGAAAATCGGCTTCGGGCTGCCAGCTCTGCCAGGCAAAACGCAATGCCGCTATTTTCAACGCCGCGACCGCGTTGTAGTCCACCCAATCAGTGGCACGAGCTTGTTTTAATGCATTACGGGTTTTGGCGAGCTTCCACCAGCGCTGCGCCTCGGTGCTGTGCGCGAAAGCCGCCACCTGGTTGACATCAATGTAGAGCACATTCAGCCAGCGGCGCGACGTTGGGCTGTAGGGACTGGCATGGTCCGGTTGAGCCGGATAGAGCGCGTGCAGAGGGTTGAGGCCAACAAAATCACCGCCGTTGGCCGCAACCTGCTCCAGCATCTGCTGCAAATCGCCGAAATCACCGATGCCCCAATTGTTGTCAGATCGCAGCGTGTAAAGCTGTACCAATGCACCCCAGCGCTTTTCACCCTGTTGCAGTGGCTCGGGCAGATAGCAACGGCGTGGTGCGATAATGATGCGCGTTTGCCACTGTTTGCGTCCCTGACGCAACGTGAAGCTGTGATAGCCCTGCGGCAGGCGCGGCGGGAGCGCTAACGCTTCCCCACCCTGAAGGGTCCCACTGAAGGTTTTGCCCTGTTCGCTCTGGAGCTGCCAGCTAAACTCGCCTTTGCCCTGCGGCATAAGCTGCCGTTTGGCGCGCGGTGTAAAGACCTGCACCGGCGGCAGCGGCGGCAACTTACCTGCTGGCGTATCCATTACCGCTAGCAGGGCTCGCTTAGTCTCATCACTGATGTTTTCCGGCTCACCTTTGGCGTTGATAAACTCCACAGCGATACCGGCGGCCAGCGCGTCCTGATCCAGTTTGCTGAACGTCATGGTTTTCTCCTTTGGCGCGGTGCGCCTAAATGCGCACCCTACAAAATCGTGTAATCGCGTTGCCATGTCGCCATTTTGGGCGACCTGGCATCAGCGTGCGGCCTGCCAGATGCGCTGTTGATAATCGCGGATGGATCGATCTGAACTAAAACGCCCGGTACGCGCGGTATTAAGGATGGCCGCCTTGGTCCAGGCCTCTGGATTCTTCCACAGTGCTTCCACTTGCTGCTGTGCGGCGATGTATGCATCGAAATCCGCCAGCACCAGCCAGGGATCGCCATTTTTGGTCAGGCTATCCAGCAGCAGATTAAACGCCTGTTTATCGCCATCGCTAAACTTGCCCTTCTCCAGGTCCTTCAACAAGCCATCGAGATACGGGTTCTTTTTGCGCAGTTTTTTCGGGCTATAGCCGTTGGCTTTGAGCGCCTTCACCTCATCGACGGTATTGCCGAAGATAAAGATGTTCTTTTCGCCCACCGCATCGGCAATTTCGACGTTGGCACCGTCCAGGGTACCAATGGTGAGCGCCCCGTTGAGCGCCAGCTTCATATTACCGGTACCAGAAGCTTCATAACCGGCGGTGGAGATCTGTTCAGAAAGATCGGCGGCGGGAATCATCAATTCCGCCGCCGTGATGCGGTAATCCGGAATAAACACCACTTTGAGCCGATCGCCCACCTTCGGATCGTTGTTGATCACTTCTGCCACTTTATTGATGGCATAAATGATGTTTTTAGCGAGGTAATAACCCGGCGCGGCTTTTGCGCCAAACAGGAACACGCGCGGTACGAAGTCAGGATTTTTAGGATCTTCACGTAGCTGGCGATAACAGTGCAGCATATGCAGCAGGCTGAGGTGCTGGCGTTTGTACTCATGCAGACGCTTAATCTGCACATCAAACAGCGCATCGGGGTTCACATCAATGCCGGTGACGCGTTTGATATATACCGTCAGGCGCAGCTTGTTTTGCTGCTTAATGGTGCGGAACTGCTGACGAAAGGCCTTCTTACGTGCGTAAGGTGCCAGCCACTCCAGCGCATCCAGATCGTTAGCCCACTCGACCTGCAGTGTTTCATCAATCAGGTTAGATAACAGGGGATTACACTGTTTAAGCCAACGACGCGGCGTGATGCCATTGGTGACATTATGGAATTTGTTTGGCCAGAGTTGGTGATATTCCGGGAACAAATCTTTCACCACCAGTTCAGAGTGCAGCGCGGCAACACCGTTGACTGCAAAGCAGCTCACCACGCACAGGTTTGCCATTCGCACTTGCCCTTCGGCCACCACTGCCAGCTTGTGCCAAATCTCGCGATCACCCGGCCACTGCTTCTTCACCACTTTTTTCAGGCGCTGGTTAATCTCACGGATTATCAGCATATGGCGCGGCAGCAGGTCGCGAACCAGTTGCTCATCCCATCGCTCCAGCGCTTCCGGCATTAACGTGTGGTTGGTATAAGCAAATACCCGGCTGGTAATATACCAGGCTTCATCCCAACTCAGTTGATGTTCATCCAGCAGCACACGCAGCATTTCCGGGATGGCAATGGTGGGATGGGTATCGTTGAGTTGAATCACTTCGAACTCAGGCAAGCTGTGAATCGAACGCCCGGCAAAATGATGACGCCGCAGGATATCCCCCACCGCACAGGCGCACTGGAAATACTGCTGCATCAGGCGCAGTCGCTTGCCTTCGGCATGATTATCATTGGGATAGAGCACCTTAGTCAGTTTATCGGCGTCGATCCCCGGTTGTTCGGCCTGCAGGAATTTGCCATTGTTGAACAGGGTGAGATCAAACGGGTGAGCACTGGTGGCTTTCCACAGACGTAGCGGTAAGGTCACACCATTACGATACCCCACCACCGGCAAATCCCAGGCTTCTCCCTTTAAATGAAATTTCGGCCGCCATTGCAGCGTGCCATCCTCATTTTTCTTCACTTTACCGCCAATGCCCACCTGCACATCCTGCGCGGCGTTATGGCGAAACCAGGGATAGCTATCACGCTGCCAGTCGTCCGGCGCCTCTTTTTGCTGCCCATCATCAAAGGTCTGGCGGAACAGGCCATATTGATAGTTGAGCCCATGTCCCATTCCCGCCTGCCCGACGGTCGCCATTGAATCCATATAGCAGGCGGCTAAGCGCCCTAATCCGCCGTTGCCCAGCGCAGGATCAATCTCTTCTTCCAGCAATTCGCTCAGCTCTACCTGATGCTCGGCCAGCGCAGCCTGTACCTCGTTGTACCAGCCGAGGTTGAGCAGGTTATTGCCGGTCAAACGACCAATCAGAAATTCCATCGACAGATAATTAACATGGCGCTGGCCCACACGCGGTGTGGCGGGCGGTTGGGTGGCGAGCATTTCAGCCAACACACTGCTCAGCGCTTGCCACCATTGGTGCGGTGTCATTTGCTGGGCGGAAGTGAGTCCAAGATGCTGCCATTGGCGGGTAAGTGCGGCGTCGAAACGTGTTTTATTAAATTTTTGCTGCGACATATCAATCCCTTCGAGTCCGTTAACGGTAAAGACGGGCGAGCGCATAACCAGAAAGGATAAGTTAAGTCAGAGGTGAAGAAAAAAGCGACAGGGAAATGCGGTAGTGGTGAAAAAAAACGATGTTGAGGCAGACTAATGTTAATGCAGTGCGATTCATCGCGCAGTGCATTGCCTACTACTTTTTGGTCGCCATAAATGGCAACCCTACGGCGATCCTAGGGTGCGCATTAAGATGCGCACCCGCATATTCATCAACACAGTTCGAGGTGAACTTCGTGCTGCTCAATCACCTTCAGGACACTGGCAGGTGGGGTTTGATCGGTATACATATAGTCAATCAGGCTCATGCTGCCGAGGTTCACCATCGCATTACGACCAAACTTCGAGTGGTCGACGACCAGCATCACGCAACGCGAGTTTTCAATGATCGCGCGTTTGGTGCGGACTTCGTGGTAATCGAACTCCAGCAGTGAACCATCCATATCGATACCGCTGATGCCCAGGATGCCAAAGTCCAGGCGAAACTGGGAGATAAAATCCAGCGTGGCTTCGCCCATGATGCCACCATCGCGGGTACGGATTTCACCCCCCGCGATAATCACACGGAAATCCGGCTTCGCCATTAGCAAGGTTGCGACATTCAGGTTGTTAGTGACAACGCGCAGGTTGTTGTGATTGAGCAACGCATGCGCCACCGCTTCTGGCGTGGTGCCGATATCAATAAACAGCGTCGCGCCATCCGGGATCTGGCTCGCCACGCGCTCAGCAATGCGCGCTTTCTCAGCCGACCACATCATTTTGCGATCTTGCCACGCCGTGTTTTCGGAGCTGGAAGGCAGCGCCGCACCGCCATGATGGCGCTGAATTTTATTTTGATCGGCCAGATCGTTGAGATCGCGCCGGATAGTTTGCGGACTCACCTCAAAGTGATCCACCAGCTCTTCCGTGCTGACATATCCCTGACGCCGGACCAGATCGATAATGGCGTCATGACGTTGCGTCTGCTTCACATCCCTCTCCTCGGCTTAACGCCGTTTTCTTCTTTGTTGTCTAACGACGCGCGATATTGCGCGTATCGACAAAGGCCATAGCAAGACCCACCAGCAAGCCGGTGACGTGGGCGGCATTGGCAATCGACAAGCCAAAGGCGCCGTACCAGCCAATAATCAGCCATACAATAGCGAAGCCCATCAAACCACGCTCCAGATAAATGCCACTTTCGGTATCGCGCTCGCCCCGCAACCAGCAATATCCCATCAGCGCGTAGACCACACCGGACAATCCGCCGAAAAGTACGCCGCTAAACTTGGCCTGCATCCAACCGCTTAAAAGCGCGGAAATGAGCATAATCACAAACAGCTTTCCGCTGCCAATGCGCTTCTCAACTGCCCCACCGAGATACCACCACCACATCAGATTGAACAAGATGTGCAGCAGTGAGAAATGCAGCAGTGCATGGCTAAACCAGCGCCAGACCTGGAAATACTGTGAGGAGTCGGCCGGCCACGCCAGCCAGTCGAGTGCCACATCATCACCCACAATCTGCATCATGATAAACACCGCTACACAGGCGATCATGATGGTCATGGTGAGCGGGCCTGCGCGTTCACGAATGTTCGCCCAGATGTTGCTGCGCTCATAACGTAAGCCCGATTCGGTGCTACCGGTGTGCCAACTGGCGGCCTGATAACGCGGATGGTTGGGATCGCGAACGAACTGCGCAAGTTCGTTTTCGACCAGCGAAAGCTGCGTTTCATCATCCAGCATAATCACATAGTGACTCTCGCGCTCTATGCGCAGCGTGACGCCACGCGTGGCCATGTAATCGACAAATGCCTGCGCCATACGAGGATGGTTAAATTGTGTAATGCGCATCGTGCGTACTCTCCTTCCTTTTAGAGATCGGCTCAGACGCTGCCTGTTGCCACCTGCGCCGGAAAGGCGGCACGCCACGCGTCAAAACCGCCATCAATGCTGTAGGTCGCGTTAAATCCTTGTCCTGACAGGAATTGTGCTGCGCCTTTACTGCTGTTGCCGTGATAGCACATCACCAGTACCGGCAAGTCGTGATTGGCCTGTGCAATAAAGTCAGCGAGGTTGTCGTTAGAAAGATGTAGCGAGCCCGTAGCATGGCCCATTGCAAAACTTTGCGGATCGCGGATGTCCACCAGCTGCGCGCCTTGTGCCAGGTGCTCGTTAGCCTGCTGAACCGTAATACATTCGAAGTTTTCCATGGTGTCTCTCATTAGGTCGTCACAATTAGCGCCTAGTTTAACCTGAGAAGCCGCCGCGATAACCTGACAAAAGTTAAGGCTATGGATTTTTTTTCCTGCAGGAATGTTAGCTATATCACGCAAAAATGTTTTTATTGAGTTAAGCGCTGGCATCAATGTTGGTTTCCGATTATTATTACGCTCGAAAACGAACATTTTAGAACTATTCCGAACATCGGAGGAGATGACGTGGAAACCAAAGACCTGATCGTGATCGGCGGCGGCATTAACGGAGCCGGCATTGCAGTGGACGCTGCAGGACGCGGACTGTCAGTGCTGATGCTGGAGGCGCGGGATTTGGCCTGTGCGACCTCCTCCAATAGCTCAAAGTTGATTCACGGTGGCTTGCGCTATCTGGAACATTACGAATTCCGCCTGGTGGGCGAAGCGTTGGCTGAACGCGAAGTGCTGCTGAAAATGGCACCGCATATTGCCTTCCCTATGCGCTTCCGCTTGCCGCACCGTCCGCACCTGCGTCCGGCGTGGATGATCCGTCTGGGCCTGTTTATGTACGACCGCCTCGGCAAACGTACTACTTTACCCGGCAGTAAAGGCCTGCGTTTTGGCGCGGAATCGGCCCTTAAGCCTGAAATCACGCGCGGATTCGAATATTCGGACTGCTGGGTGGACGATGCGCGCATGGTGGTGCTCAATGCGCAAGAAGTGGTGAAACAGGGTGGTGAAGTCCGCACCCGTACCCGCGTCAACCGCGCATGGCGCGAAGGCGGCTTGTGGATGGTGGAAGCCGAAGATATCGATACTGGCAAAACCTTTACCTGGCGCGCCAAAGGCCTGGTTAACGCAGCCGGCCCATGGGTGAAACAGCTGTTTGACGACGGTCTGAAGTTGAAATCGCCGTATGGCATTCGCTTGATCAAAGGCAGCCACATTGTGGTACCGCGCGTACACCGCGAAAAGCAGGCCTATATTCTGCAGAACGAAGATAACCGTATCGTGTTTGTGATTCCGTGGATGGATGAATTCTCCATCATCGGCACCACCGACGTGGAGTACAAAGGCGATCCGAAAGAGGTGAAGATTGATGACAACGAAATCAGCTATCTGCTGAAAGTGTTCAACGGACACTTCAAACAGCAGTTGAGCAAAGAGGACATTGTCTGGACTTACTCTGGTGTGCGTCCGCTGTGCGATGACGAATCAGATTCGCCGCAGGCGATCACCCGTGATTACACGCTGGATGTGCACGACGACAACGGTCAGGCACCGCTACTGTCCGTGTTTGGCGGCAAGCTGACCACCTACCGTAAGCTGGCCGAGCACGCGCTGGAAAAACTGGCCAAGTACTACCCTAATGCGGGTCCAGCCTGGACCAAAACGGCGGTGTTGCCGGGCGGTGATTTCTCCGGTTCACGTGAAGATTACGCCGCAGGTCTGCGTCGTCGTTATCCGTTTATCAGTGAAGGGATGGCGCGCCACTTCGCCCGTACTTACGGCAGCCGTACTGAAGTATTACTGGAAGGCGCAACCAGCCTGGCTGATCTGGGTGAGAACTTCGGCCATGAGTTTTATGAAGCCGAACTGCGTTACCTGGTGAAACACGAGTGGGTGCGCGAGTTGGATGATGCCATCTGGCGTCGTACCAAACAGGGCATGTGGTTGACGGAAGCAGAGCAGGCGCGCATTCGCGAATGGCTGGCGGCCAACGGTCAGAAACCGGCGCTGTCACTGGCATCGTAATAAAAAGGTCGCCATAAATGGCGACCTTACATATAGTGTGCGCATTCATGCGCACCGCATAAAAATGCACCTTTTCAGGTGCATTTTTTTATTACAGCCCGGTATTCTCACGAATATATTTACGCGCTTTCACCGCGTATTCGAACGGGTTGGCCAGCGCCGGGTCCTGTTCCGCCTCTACCACCATCCAGCCTTTGTAGCCGTAATCGTCGAGAATTTTGAACACCGGTTTGAAATCAATCACACCATCGCCCGGTACGGTGAAGGTGCCTTTCTTCACGCCATCAAGGAACGACAGCGACTTGGCGCGCACTTCAGCCACCACGCTGTCACGCACGTCTTTCAGATGCACATGGAAAATACGTGGCAGATATTTGGTCAGTACATCCAGCATCACCTGCTGTGAGCCTTCGGAGTAGTAGATGTGGCCGGTGTCATACAGCAGGCCAACGTTGTCATTGGTCGATTCCATAAAGCGATCGATTTCAGCAGGCGTCTGGATACCGGTGCCCATATGGTGATGCAGCGTCAAGCGCATGCCTTTTTTCGCCGCGATCTCAGCCAGTTCGTTATAGCCTTCTGCCGTCAGACGCCACTCTTCATCGGTAAAGTTCGGCTTCTGCTCCAGAACCGCCAGCGTAGTGCCCTGAATGCTTTTGCTCTGCTCTGAGCAGCCAATCACGCGCGCGCCCATCGCATGCAGGAAGTTCATATGATTAGTGAACTCGTCAATGGTTTTCGCCTTGTCACCGTTCGCGAAGAAGGTGCTGAACCACGCGTTGCAGATCTGGATGCCGCGAATATCCAGCATCGGTTTCAATACCGCCGGATCTTTCGGGTATTTGCTACCCACTTCACTGCCGGTGAAACCCGCCAGTGCCATTTCGCTCACTGTCTGCTGGAAGGTGTTTTCGCTGCCCAGCTCTGGCATGTCATCGTTGGTCCAGCCGATTGGCGCAATCGCCAGTTTTACGTTGTCTTTGTTCATTGCAAATCCCTGATTCTTTGAGAGAAGAGTAAGCTCAATTACTTCGCGTAAAATGCCGGGCGTGGCGGCATGGTAACCGGCTCAATCGCCCCGCTCTCCTGCGCTTTGTGGCAAGCATCAGCGGCCACGGAAGCGGCGAAACCATCCCAGGCAGACGGTCCCGACAGCTGGCCCGCTTTTACGTCATTAATGAACGCCTGCAACTCAACGTCGTAAGCTTCGATAAAGCGGTCTTTCCAGTCGGTCAGCAGGGCATTGCCGAGACGCGCGTTTTTGCGCGTTTGGATGGCAGAAGGCTCAGGCAGTTTGGCAATGCCCTCTTCGCCCACCACTTCACACTGAATGTCGTAGCCGTAAGCGCAGTTCACGAAGATCTCGACATCAATACGGATGCCTTTCTGCGTTTCGAACAGGACGATTTGTGGATCTTTTAGTTTCGGATGGGTTTTAGACGTACTGCGTGGGAATACCACTTGCACCGTCTTATAGTCGTCTTCTGTCAACCAGCGCAGCACATCCAACTCATGAATCAGGGTATTGGTGATCGCCATGTCCGTGGTGTAGTTCTCAGCGACGCTCTGGTTGCGGTGCGCGCAGTGCAGCATCAGCGGCTCGCCGATTTCACCGTCTGTGATCACTTTCTTCAGTGCACGGTAGCCCGCGTCGTAAGGACGCATAAAGCCCACCTGCACCAGTCGTTTGCCGTGTTTGATCTCAGCATCAACTATACGACGGCAGCCCTCAGCGCTCATCGCCAACGGCTTCTCGCAGAATACCGGTTTGCCCGCCGCGATCGCAGCCAGCGTAAACTCTTCGTGTGTGGGATCCCATGATGTCACCAGCACCGCATCGACGTCGGGTGAGTTGATGACTTGATGGCCATCCTGATACACCTCAGCTTCGATATTCAGACGTTGCAGCGCAGCACGCGCCCCTTCAACGTTGATATCTGAAACCGCCACCACTTTCGCGCCCTGCAATACGTTATTGCAGCGACGAATGTGTTCCTGACCAATTGCACCGGTACCAATTACACCGAGTTTGAGCGTCATAGTTACACCTGTAGAGTCGGATATAGAGAGTAAACAAGGCCGACGGACGCCGGCCTAAAGGGTATTAGTACTTACGTGCTTGTTGGATGTGCACGTTAAGCTTGTCTGCCACTTCCTGCGTGCGCTCGGAGGTGGAGGTTTGCGCCACACCCACGTGCCACCAGCTGAAGTATTTGTGCACCATGGTTTTTGGCAGCACTTTGATGTCGAATAGCACTGAAACGGTTTGTTTCTGCGCATCAATCAAGGCGGCTTCTAACTGCGCCAGCGTGGTGATGCGATAGGTTTTGCAGCCGTAACCGCCCGCGATTGCGGCGAAGTCTACCGGGACAAAACCGCCATCCAGCTTGCCACCTTCCGGGTTACGGAAGCGGAACTCGGTGGTGAAGCTGTCCATACCGTGTTCCATCTGCAGGTTGTTGATACAACCGTTGGTCATGTTATCCAGCAGCACCACGTTGATTTTTGCCCCTTCCTGGATCGAGGTCACCAGCTCGGAGTGCAGCATCATGAAGGAGCCATCACCCACCATCACGTAAACTTCACGCTGCGGCTGCGCCAGCTTCACGCCCAGTGCGGCGTTAACTTCATAGCCCATGCACGAGTAGCCATACTCAACGTGGTACGAGTTGTAATCTTTGGTGCGCCACACGCGTTGCAGGTCGCCCGGCAGACTGCCCGCTGCCGCCACAATCACTGCATCCTTTGGGAGCTGCTCGTTTAAGGTGCCCAGCACGCTGCTCTGCGTCAGCACCGACTGGGTCAGGCGCTCGAACTCAGCAAACAGCGCTTCACGGTCGGCGTGATCGGCGATTTCAGGAATGAAATCGTCCGTGTTGTAAGTGGCGGCATACACGCGCTGTGTCTCTTTCAACAGCTTGCTCTGCGCCTGGTCAATCTGACCGCCCCAATGGTTTTCGAAGCCTTTCAGGCCACTTTCCAGCGCCGTCAGACCTTCGCGCGCATCGGCCAGCAGCTGCACCGCATCCAGTTTGTAGCTGTCAAAGTTGCTGACGTTGAGGTTCAGATAGCTCACCTCTGGATTCTGGAAAATCCATTTCGATGCCGTGGTGAAATCGGTGTAACGCGTACCAATACCGATCACTAAGTCGGCCTCTTTCGCCAGCAGGTTCGCCGCCAGACAGCCGGTTTCACCCACACCACCCACATTCAACGGATGGTCAGACACGATGGTGCCTTTCCCCGCCTGCGTCTCTGCGAACGGAATGTTAAAGCGCTCGGCAAATTTCAGCAGCGCGTCACCCGCATCTGAATATTTCAGGCCACCACCGACAATGATCAGCGGCTTGTGCTTACGGGCAATCAATGCCAGCGCATCTTCCAACTGGGCAGCCGTTGGTAAACGACGGTCCAGACGGTGTACACGCTTCTGGAAGAAATATTCCGGGAAGTCCCAGGCTTCACCCTGTACATCCTGAGGTAAGGCGATGGTCACCGCGCCGGTTTCGGCAGGATCGGTTAGCACACGCAAGGCGTTGATACAGGCGGTCATCAGCTGTTCAGGACGGCTGACGCGGTCCCAGTATTTGCTCACGGCACGGAAGGCGTCGTTGGTACTGATGCTGAGATCGTGACTCTGTTCGATCTGCTGCAACACCGGATCAGGCTGACGCGTGGCAAACACATCGCCTGGCAGCAGCAGTAAAGGAATGCGGTTAGCCGTTGCGGTAGCGGCGGCGGTGATCATGTTCGCGGCACCCGGTCCTACCGATGAGGTACAGGCGATAATCTGACGACGCAGTGATTGCTTGGCAAAACCAATCGCCGCGTGGGCCATGCCCTGCTCATTTCGGCCCTGATGCACCACCAGATCGCCGCTGTCTTGCTCCAGCGCCTGCCCGAGTCCCAGCACATTGCCGTGACCGAAAATGGCGAAAATGCCTTTCACAAATTTGGTTTCAACGCCATCTACGTTCAGATACTGATTATCAAGGAATTTCACCAGCGCCTGTGCCGTGGTAAGTCTGATTGTGCCCATATGCTTCTTCCTTTACATGCTGGTACCCAGGTGATGAGTACAACGCGGTTCGGGTTTAGCTGCCGTAAATGGCGCCCGCGGATAAGTGAAACGTGTGGCGATTATAAACAAATATTTTTTTCATTAAACACGATTACAGAAGAAACATTTCATTTTGCGATGGAGATCAAATTCAGCGATGAAACGTGGGATACGGGAGTAAAGATAAGGAAGAAAGTGGAACAGCACATTGCCATTTAACCGGGATAACGAAATTTCATTTCACTTCAGTAGCTTCCTTTATTTCACGGCATTTTCCTGCGACCTGGCTCACAAGCCAGAGCATCCGTGAAACTCATGCAGTGTGACCGGCCGAGACAGCGCATCAATCAGAGTTTTACCTGGCTCACAAAATCGCGATGGATGTTTCATTTCATATTGTATTTGGAATTTTTATTCCTCATACTGCCACCAAAGCCAATAAGGCACCTTGAGAACCCGGAAGCATAGCGCTCGATGTAGGGCGGCCTCGCCCGCAGTGTCTGCTTATCACAGAAGGAAACAATAGGTATGAGTACACAACAGAAGCGGCTTGATGTGATTTGTATCGGACGCATCGCCGTCGACCTCTACGGTCAGCAAATCGGATCACGCCTGGAAGATATGACCAGCTTCAACAAGTATCTGGGCGGCTCCTCCGGCAACGTGGCATACGGCACCGCGATTCAGGGGCTGAGATCAGCGATGCTGGCGCGCGTAGGGGATGAACACAACGGCCGTTTTCTGCGTGAAGAACTGCAGCGTGTCGGTTGCAACACCGACGGGCTGATTACGGATAAAAACCGCCTGACCGGCCTGGTGATCCTCGGTATTAAAGATGAAGACACCTTCCCGCTGATTTTCTACCGCGACAACTGCGCCGATATGGGTCTGGTGCCAGAAGATATTAAAGAAGAATTTATCACCTCTTCCCGTGCCGTGGCCGTGACGGGTACGCATCTGTCACATCCGCAAACACGTGCTGCGGTGCTGAAAGCGCTGGATATCGCCAAGCGCAACGGGCTGCGTACCGCGCTGGATATCGATTACCGTCCCGTGCTGTGGGGGCTGACTTCACTGGGTGATGGCGAGACCCGTTTCGTTGAATCCGGTGAAGTGACCCAACAGCTGCAGGAAGTGCTGCACTATTTCGATTTGGTGGTAGGAACGGAAGAAGAGTTCCATATCGCGGGTGGCAGCACCGATACGCTGACGGCCCTGAAAAATGTGCGTAAGGCGAGCAAAGCGACGTTGGTGTGCAAACGCGGTCCGCTCGGTTGCGTGGTGTTTGAAGGCGATATTCCAGATAGCTGGGAACAGACGAAGCTGCAAACTGGCGTACGTGTCGAAGTCCTGAACGTACTGGGTGCCGGCGATGCCTTTATGTCTGGCCTGCTGCGTGGCTGGTTGAACGACGAGAGTTGGGAACAGGCTTGCCGTTATGCCAACGCGTGCGGTGCATTGGTGGTTTCGCGCCATGGCTGCGCCCCGGCGATGCCAACCAAAGAAGAGCTGGACGATTTCCTTGGCCGCGATAAAGACGTGAAACGTCCCGATCTTGATGCACGTCTGAACCATCTGCATCGCGTCACCACGCGTAAACAGCAGTGGCCAGAGCTGAATGTGTTCGCATTCGACCACCGCAAGCAGTTGGCCGACATGGCACGCGAAGCGGGCGTGAGCGAAGATCTGATTCCGCAACTGAAAGTACTGCTGTTGCAGGCTGCGCAGGAAGCGGCAAACGAAGCCGGTTTGAATGAGAAAAGCGGTATTCTCGCGGACACCACATACGGCCAGAAGGCGCTGAACGCGATTACCGGCAAAAACTGGTGGATTGGTCGCCCCATCGAACTGCCAAGCTCCCGCCCACTGCGTCTGGAGCACGGTAATATCGGTTCACAGCTGGTCGATTGGCCGGCAGAACACGTGGTGAAATGTCTGGTGTTCTACCATCCACATGACAGTGCAGAACTGCGCCAAGAACAGGATGAGCTGATTCTTGATGTGTGGAACGGCTGTAATAAGAGCGGCCACGAATTGCTGCTGGAAGTGATTCTGCCGGAGAGCAATCCCGACCGTAATGAATCTTACTATTACGATATGCTGAGCCACTTCTACAGTCTGGGGATTCAGCCAGACTGGTGGAAATTACCGCCGCTGTCGGCGGAGAGCTGGCAGTCAATCAGCGGGCTGATCGAACAAAACGATCCCCACTGCCGCGGCATTTTGCTGCTCGGCCTCGACGCGCCGGAAGAGAAACTGAAAGCCGGTTTCGCCGCCGCCGCACAGGCACCGTGGGTGAAAGGCTTTGCGGTGGGTCGCACCATCTTTGGTCAACCTTCACGCCAGTGGCTGAACGGCGAATTGGATGACAAAGCGCTGATTGAAACCGTGAAAGGCAATTATCTGCGATTGATTGGCTACTGGCGCGCGGCACGCGGCTGACAGGTTGTTATCGTGGTAGTGGCGCACCTTGGTGCGCCTAAAGGCGGCTGCAAAGCCGCCTCTTCTTTGGCTTCCCACCCTTCTCGCCATTAACCACCTTATTTTGTGAGGCATTTCATAAACCGATGAAATAAGCTTCACGAAAGCGTCAAACGAATGAAATTTTCCATCCATCTGGTACTATAGCGCTCATTATCCAGCCATATTTTCTTTTTTAGCGGGCCGAAGTAATGACCAATAATCCAACCCAATTAACCTTGTTACAGGACGATATCCGTCGTCGCTATGAGACGCTGAGTAAACGCCTGAAGCAAGTGGCTCGTTATATTCTTGATAACAGCAACAGTATCGCCTTCGACACCGTGGCTTCTATCGCGCAGCAAGCTGATGTGCCGCCCTCCACGCTGATCCGCTTTGCCAATGCGTTTGGCTTCAGCGGCTTCAACGAAATGAAACAGGTTTTCCGTCAGCATCTGATGGAAGAGACCGTGAACTACACCGAGCGCGCGCGCCTGTTCCGCCAGACCGCCACAGACGACAGTGCCAGCTCCCCGGAAAGCCCGGTTGAAATCCTTAACGTCTTCACCATGGTGAACAGCCAGGCATTGCAACAGTTAGCGATGCAGGTGAATCCGGACCAGCTGAATAAAGCCGTGAAGATGCTCGACGAAGCCGAGAACATTTACATCATTGGTTTGCGCCGCTCATTTAGCGTTGCGTCTTACCTGGTGTATGCGTTGCGTCATCTGGAGCGTCGTGCCTTCCTGATTGACGGCCTCGGCGGCATGTTCACCGAGCAGCTGAGCATGGTGAATCCAAAAGACGTGGTGATTGCGATCAGCTACTCGCCGTATGCCCGTGAAGCGGTGGAGTTAGTCGAGCTGGGTGCCAAACGCGGCGCACACCTCATTGCCATCACCGACAGCCAGGTGAGCCCGCTCGCCGCCTTCAGCGATGTGTGTTTTGTGGTGCGTGAAGCCCAGGTGGATGGCTTCCGTTCACAGGTTGCCTCTCTCTGCCTGGCGCAAACGCTGGCCGTCTCTTTAGCGCTGAATAACACCACTACCGGCGAGTAACTTCGCCGGCCGTGATGCATGTAAAAAAGGCAGCCATTTGGCTGCCCTTTTTACATCTGCGTCATACTGTGTCTGCCTGGTGCGCATCAACGCGCACCCTACAAAAACGGCACAACGAACAGGTTACTTGCTGCGCGGATACTGGTCGCTGTTCACCCAGGCGTGATCTTTCTCCCAGGTAAATTTCCACAGACGCACCGGACCGGCCATCACGTTCAGATAGTAGTTATCGTACCCCGCGATAGTGGCCACCGGGTGATAACCACGCGGCACGGTCACGACATCGCGGTTATACGGCGCCATGCACTCATCGAGTGAACGGTCGTCGGTGTAAACGCGCTGCATAGCGAAGCCGGGTTCTGGATCGAAACGGTGATAATAGGTCTCTTCCAGATAGGTTTCGTCCGGGCTGGTTTTCTGGTCATGCTTATGACTCGGGTACGAACTGGTCGCCCCCTCGTCGGTATACACTTCCACCACCAGCAAACTATCGGCTTCTTTGTTGTCCGGCAGAATGTTGTGCACCAGACGCTGGTTGCGCCCTTTGCCACGATGTTCAACACCGACATCTTCCGGCGCAATCAAGCGTGCCGGTAAGCTACCCTTGCTCGGTGCATTACAGACCGCAAGCTCCAGATCGCTGTCCGCGTAGACTTCCACTTCATCGTTGTGCGGCACGTAAACTGAGTAAGGCGGAATACGCTCGAACGGTGACAGACGTTTGCCGAGGTTTGGGAACTCCGCGTGACGGGTTTTCACCGACGCGAATCCGGCCACCAGCACCAGGCACAGCTCCTTATCGCCACTGCTCAGTTTCAGGCTTTGGCCCTTCTTCAGCAGATAGGCATCAAAACCGACGTACTCCCAACCTGCACTTTCAGGCGTCACATGCTGAATACGACCGTTGCTGTCTGGCTGCTGCACTTTCGAAATCAGAGACATCCTCTTCCTCCTGTTTGCGCGAGATTAGCCCAGCGTTGGCATGCTGAACTCAGAAACCGTTTGCTGACCGCTCGGCCAACGCACAGTCGCCGTTTTCATGCGGGTGTAGAAGCGCACGCCATCTGGGCCATGCACATTCAGGGCACCAAACACCGAACGTTTCCAGCCGCCGAAGCTGTGGAAGGCCATTGGTACCGGCACCGGTACGTTGACACCCACCATGCCCGCTTCCACGTTCTGGACGAATTCACGTGCAGTATGGCCATTGCTGGTGAAGATCGCGCTGCCGTTACCAAATTCATGGCTGTTCACCAGCTTCAGTGCGCTGTCGAAATCCGTCGCGCGCATGATGCTCAGCACCGGTCCGAAGATCTCTTCGCGCCAGATCACCATGTCAGGCGTCACGTTATCAAACAGGGTACCGCCAACGTAGTAACCTTCTTCATGGCCAGCCACTTTGATACCACGGCCATCTACCACCAGTTTCGCGCCTTCAGCTTCACCTTTGTCGATGTAGCCCAACACTTTCTTCTGGTGCGCCGCAGAAACCACCGGCCCCATTTCGTTCTCTTCAGCCCCTTTCTGGATGCCAGGACCCACGCGCAACGCTTTGATCAGTGGCGTTAAACGCGCGATCAGTTTGTCTGCGGTGTCGTTGCCTACGGCAACCACTACAGGCAACGCCATGCAGCGCTCACCGGCTGAGCCAAACGCGCCGCCCATAATGGCATTCACGGTGGCATCCAGATCGGCATCTGGCATCACGATAGCGTGGTTTTTCGCCGCACCAAACGCCTGAACACGTTTACCGTGGGCGCTGGCGGTTTTGTAGATGTGCTCAGCCACACCGGAAGAACCGACGAAGCTCACCGCTGCAATGCGCGGGTCTTTGTACAGCTGTTCGGCATCTTCGTTCGAAGAGTGCACTACGTTGAACACGCCATCTGGCAAGCCCGCTTCTTTCAGCAGTTCCGCCATACGTACAGAGGCTGATGGGTCCAGCGCCGGTGGCTTCAGGATAAAGGTGTTACCGCAGGCCAGTGCGATAGGGAACATCCACAATGGCACCATTGCCGGGAAGTTGAATGGGGTGATACCGGCGACCACGCCCACTGGCTGCATCAGCGAGTAACTGTCAACGCCCGTTCCCACGCTTGGGGAGTTCTCACCTTTGATCAGGTGCGGAATACCGCAGGCAAACTCGATGACTTCGATACCGCGCGTCAGCTCGCCCAGCGCATCTGACCACACTTTTCCGTGCTCAGAGACAATCAGCGCAGCCAGCTCATCACGATGCTTTTCCATTAGCGCTTTGAAGTTGAACATCACGCGGGCACGACGCAGCGGCGCAGTCTTCGACCATTCAGGGAACGCAGCGTGAGCGATTTCAATCGCTTTTTCGACTTCAGCAGAGGTGCTCTGGGTGAGTTCACGCGCTACTTTGCCGGTGGCCGGATCGTATACCGGAATAGTTTCATTGCTGGCGCTGTGGGTAATCTTGCCGCCGATAAAGTTTCCTACGATAGTCATGTCGTTGCCTCTTTGATGTGAAGTTCCCTGCAGGCAGTCGATTAACACCGCAACGCCACCTGATCAGGCAATACGAAAAGCGTGCTATGAAGCTATTACAATGAAATAAATTTTTCAAATACTTCTTTTTGGAAAATTTCCTTTTAGCGGCATGGATCGCATTTTTTCTCTCTACGCTGCCATACGGGCGCAAACCCTGCTCCACAGGCGCTAAACCCGCCCACTCCTCCGCAAATGCTAACCCTCTGTGACAACACTGATTCCCCTGAAATCACGCCAGCCTGATACTACGCGAAACGAAATATGAAATTTTTGCGAGGGAGATCCAATATCTGATATTTCATAATTCACTAACAATGAAATAAATGTTCTCTTTGCAGCATCTTACCCGCATACTCTTACAGGAGCCGAATATGGCCATCGATCCAACCCGTTTCTGTATCAACCGTAAAATTGCGCCGGCCCTCTCGATTGAAGCCTTCTTCCAGTTGGTACAACGCCTGGGATTGAGCAAAGTCGAGCTGCGCAATGACATGACTGGCGGCAAAGTCACCGACGACCTGAGCGCATCCCAACTGCGGGCGTTGGCGGACAAGTACCATATTGAGATCGAGACCATTAACGCGCTTTATCCGTTCAACCGTCCTGATGAAGCGTTACTGGCGAAAGCCACGGCTCTGTTGCAAGAGGCGAAAGCCATTGGCGCTAAAGCGCTGGTGATGTGTCCGTTGAATGAAGGCATCGCGATTTCGCCGGAACAGACACAGGAAGCGATGCAAAAGCTGGCGCCGCTGTTTGCTGAATACGGCATTCAGGGATATGTGGAACCCTTGGGTTTCCCGGTGAGTTCGCTGCGTTCTGCGGTACTGACGCAGAAGCTGATCGCCCAAGCAGAGGTGCCGTTCAAACTGCTGCTGGATACGTTCCATCATCATTTGTATGAGAACGCTGAACAGGAATTTCCGCAGGAAATTGATGTAAACCGTATTGGTCTGGTGCATCTCTCAGGCGTGGAGGATACCCGCCCAACAGCAGAGTTGACCGATGAAGAACGCATTATGCTCAGCGACCGCGATGTGCTGAACAGCGTGGCGCAGGTGAAACGCCTGGAGATGCTCGGCTACAAAGGCATCTATGCATTTGAGCCGTTCTCGTCTGAGCTGGAAAAATGGGGCGCGAAAGAGATAGAACGCGAAATTCGCCGCAGCATTGAGTTGCTGCAAGCCTGAAACGAACCCTTATCTGTGTCTGATGACACGTTTTGTTAGTGTTGGCCTCGGTCGGAGGCCTTTTTTTCATCCTCGTCATAGTTAAAGCCATAGCGGCGTTGGCTGCGTTTGCGCACCCCAGTCACTTACTGATGTAAGCTCCCGGGGACTTGCAAACTTGCCGCCTTGCTCTGACTTGAACTATTTAGAGGATGCCTGAGTCGTCACGCAGCATTACGCATTCTCTTTAATCTCCACCCTCGTCTCTTCTGGCATGCGCTTCATCATACGCAGTGTGCAAAACAGCGCTAAACAAACCAGCAACGCGGTCAGCAGATACACCAGAGACACGCCGGCATAACTCATGATGAAACCGGCGATTGGTCCGGTGATGCCCAGCGACAAATCCATAAACGCGGTGTAGGTCGCCAGTGCGCTGCCTTGGTTTTGCTGCGGCACCACTTTCACCGCCACCACGCCAATCGCCGGGAACACCAGCGAGAAACCCGCACCTGTAAGGAAGGCACCCATCTTCGCCATCCACGGATCGAAGGACCCGGCCACCAAAAACAGCCCCACCGCTTCCACCGCAAAGCAGATACTGGCCACGCGCAGGCCACCGAGCTTGTTAATTGAATTGGGGAACAGCAGTCGCGTGCCGACAAAGGCCGCGCTGAACAACGTCAGTGCAAAGGCAGCACCATCCCAGCCTTTATCCTGATAGAACAGGGTGATAAAGGTGGCGATCACGCCAAACCCCGCCGAACCCATCGCCAGAATCAGGCCAAAACCGTAGATTTTCCCCAGCACATCGCGAAACGGCAGCGGTTTGGCTTTACTGCCTTTGACCGGCGCACGCGGCAGGGCCAGCGCAATTGCCAGTACACAGATGGCAATAATGATGCCAGACAGCAGCAGCAAACCGCCGCTGCGGAAGATCACTACGCCGAGTGGTGCACCAATCGCCATCGCGCCGTAAGTGACGATGCCGTTCCACGAAATCACCCGGCCAATATGCAGCGACCCCACACGCGCCACGCCCCACAATGAGGTGCCGGTGCCGGAGAAGCTCTGCCCGACGCCGAGGATCACACGCCCCAGACAAAGCAAAATCAAACTGAGCACGCCCTGACCTTCAGTGAGCGCTGAGAGCAAAATACAGATGCCGCTGATCAAACAGCCCACCAATCCCAGTACCACCACTTTTTTTGGCCCCCACATATCCGCATATCGACCGGCATGAGGACGGCTTAGCAGCGTGGCAATGTATTGCAGGCTGATAACCAGCCCCGCCCAGAAGGCACTGTAGCCCAATCCATCATGGACATAGCCGGGCAGCACAGCCAATGGCAAGCCGATAGTCAGATAACTGGCAAAGTTGAATTTGACGATGGAGAGGATCAGGAGATTAAGGCGAAGTCGGCCGTGTTCAGGGGCGGCGGCAGGCTGGTCAGGCATGAGTAATTGCGCTCGTGGGTGACGGAATTTTTGTATAGGAGACTAACTATACGCCTTTTCACGCGCGGTGCATCCGCAGAACGCCCTAATTTTTGGTCATCATTTCGTCATAACGCCCTCGTAAACTCGCCCGCAACGAAATCCCAAAGAGGATATACCCGTCATTCTTCACGTTGTCGCCTTGCTACAACGCGAAAAATTTAGGGTATTAAGGAAATGTTATGACGCCCCTGATGTGCTGTCAGGCGCGCGCGCTTCAGTGCCACTCCTTTACCGGAGGTGGTCTGTGAAGCATGCCGTGCCTATCGAACTGAAAAACCTCAGATGGTCGGTGAACAACCTGACTATTCTGCACGATCTCTCCCTGACCATTCCCGCAGGCGAAATTTTGGCGCTGCTCGGCCCGAGCGGCTGCGGCAAAAGCACGCTATTGAAACTGCTGGCGGGCTTGCTGCAACCCACCGCAGGCGAGCTGTGGATTGGCGATCGCTGTGTTGCTTCTGCGCGTCACTGTGATGCCCCGGAAATGCGTAACCTCGGTATGGTGTTCCAGGATTACGCCCTGTGGCCGCACATGACCGTGGTGCAAAACGTGGCGTTTCCGCTGCGCATGCGCGGAATGAAAAAAGCCGCCGCCCAGCAACAGGCCGATGCCGCGCTCGCGCAGGTCGGTCTCGCCGATTTCGGCGATCGTAAACCGGCGTTGCTCTCGGGCGGACAGCAGCAGCGTGTCGCCCTGGCCCGCGCCCTGGTGGCCAAACCCGCGATTTTACTGTTCGACGAACCGCTCTCCAACCTTGACCGCGACCTGCGCGAAACCCTGGTGCACACCATGGCGGATCTGCTGCGCGCGTCGGGCATTACCGCGGTGTATGTCACGCATGATCGCGAGGAGGCCAACACGCTCGCCGACCGCATTATTCACCTGGCTCAGGGCCAGATTGTTTCCGTTACTCACCTCTCAGGGGACCGCAATGCCATCTCTCAAGTCAGTTAAAAACGCCATCAGCCACAAAGGAGCCATCAGCGCGATGATTTTGACTTCCGCCATGATGATGAATGACGCCCACGCACTGACGGTGTACACCGCAGGTCCGGGTTCGCTGTCGAAAAGTCTTGCCGCCGGATTTGAAAAACAAACCGGTATTAAAGTGAATATCTTCCAGGCCACCACCGGTAAGGTGATGGCACGTCTCGAAGCGGAACAGGCGAATCCACAAGCCGATGTGTTGATCTCCGCGTCATGGGATACCGCCGAAGATCTGCAAAATCGTGGCTGGTTGTTGCCATATCAGAGCAGCAACGCGGCGAAAGTGCCGGATCAGTTCAAAACCGCCAACTACGTGGCACAGGGTATTTCCGCCCTTGGTATTGTGTGGAACACCAAAAGCGGCACACCTGAGCCGAAAACCTGGCAAGACCTGACCGCGCCTGCTTTTAAAGACAAAGTCACTACGCCGGATCCCGCGCTGTCTGGTGCGTCACTTGACCTGCTGATTGGCCTGCAAAACAGCGAAGGTGAAAAAGCCTGGCAGCTGTTTGACCAGTTGAAAGCCAACGGCATGGTGATGAGTGGTCCGAATGCGCAGGCGGTCACGCCAGTGTTGCAAGGCGCTAAAGCGGCGGTGTTTGGGGCCGTGGATTACGTTACCTATAACAACATCGCGCAGGGCGAGAGCGTGAAGGTGATCTTCCCTGAGAATGGCACCGTGGTCGCACCGCGTCCGATGATGATTCTGAAAAGCAGCCAACACGCCGAGGATGCGAAAAAATTCGTTGATTATGTGCTGTCGGATGAAGGTCAGGAGCAGGTTGCCAAAGCCTGGCTGATGCCCGCGCGTACAGATATCAAAGCGCAGCGTCCGCTGTTCACCGAGATCAAACTGCTGCCCGCTAATAACGACGGTAGCAGTGAACGTGCGGCAGTGCTGAAGCGCTTTGGCACGCTCTTTGGACAGTAAGTCATGTCGCGTGCCCTGAATGGATTGATTCTACTGGCGCTGGTGCTGCTGGTGGCGCTGCCGCTGCTGTTTATTGTGCTGCAAGCGCTGTTTCCGCAGCTGGGTGAGGGAAACTGGAGCGGCGCCTTTAGCGCGTTACCGGCGCTGTTTAAGGATCCACAGCTGGTGCCGATGTGGCTGGGCACGTTGAAAATCGGTGCTGGCGTCGCGCTGTGCAGTTTGCTGCTGGGCTTACCGCTCGGCGCGCTGCGCGGCCTGTTTCGCCTGCCGGGTGCGGCGCTTTGGGACCTGCTGTTTCTGATCCCCTTCCTCACCCCGCCCTACATTGTGGCGCTGTCATGGACGCTGGCGCTGCAACGCAACGGGTATATTGAACAACTCACCGGCGTTAACTTTGACAGCCTGCTGTTCAGCAGCACCGGCATGACGCTGGTGATGACGCTGAATATCTTCCCGGTGGTCTATTTTGCCGTGTCGCGTTCGTTGATGGCGAGCGGGCAACGCCTTGCCTGGGTTGCTCGCGTGCATGGGGCTTCGGCGTGGCGCGCTTTCGTTCGGATTACGCTACCGCTGACCTTGCCCGCTTTGGCCGGTGGCGTGCTGTTAGCGTTTACGCTGGCGATTGAAGAGTACGGCGTGCCCGCCGCGCTGGGTACCCAGGCGCATCTCACGCTGATGACCGTCGGTATCGAGACCAAACTGGCGGACTGGCCGATTGATTTACCGGGTGCTGCTTCACTCTCATTAATGTTGAGTTTGGTGGCGCTGACGGCCTGGTTCCTGCAGCGGAAACTGACTGGCAGCAGTGATGTGACTGCGGTCAATGGCAAACCGGTGGTGCAGGAACTCGCCCATGGCGGTCGCTGGTTACCGCTGATGTTATTGCCCTTCGTACTGACGCTGGTATTGGCGGTGATCCTGCCGCTGGGGGCGATGACACTGAGCGGGTTACTGAATACCCTCTCCGGCGGCTTGCATCTGGATAACCTGACGCTGCGCCACTTCGGTGCGCTGTTTAGTCAGCAAGGCGATGCACTGGGGGCTTTCTCCACCAGCATTGGGCTAGCGCTCGGGGCGGCACTGCTGACCGGTCTGCTCGGGTTCCTGATTGCCTGGCGCGTCTCAGAAGGCAAAACGCGCCTGCTGGCAATGATGGATGGGCTGGCGCTGCTGCCGGCGGCAATGCCGGGCGTGGTGGTCGGCGTTGGGTTGATTTTGCTGTGGAATCGCGGCTTCTGGCCAGTATCGCCTTACAACACAATGTTTATCCTGCTGCTTTCCTACAGCTGTTTGTTATTGCCTTGGCCGGTGCGCTATGTCAGTAGCGCGTTGCGTCAACTGGCTCCGACGCTGGAACCGGCGGCGCGTGTGCATGGCGCTTCACGTTTGCAGGCACTGCGTTTGATTGTGCTACCGCTGGTGGCTCCCAGCCTGCTGGCGGCGATGATGATGGTGTTCGCGGTAGCTTCACGTGAGCTGGTGACCTCGTTACTACTGGCCCCCGCTGGCACGCAGACCGTGGCGATTTTTATCTGGCGGCAGTTTGAACAAGGTTCAGTAGGCCAAGGCATGGCGATGGCAACCGTCACGCTGCTCGCCAGCCTGACCTTGATGCTGGGCGCTACCGCCCTAATGCAGCGTCAGGGGAAATAGCATCCTTGGTCGCCATAAATGGCGCCCCTACATTTACCTCCCCCCGTAGGGTGCGCATTTATGCTCACCTGGTTGAGGACCGCAATGCAGCGTTTCGCTTATTCCTAATTAAACAACCACTTACTCTCATTCGACTACACTCTCCTGAGCCATAAATGACTCAGGAGAGTGCATGAACAACCTGCCACAGGAAAAAATTGGCCAGAACATGCTGGTCAAGATGGCGATGCTGGTGATCATTCTGGCGGGCATTCGCGCCGCATCAGAGATTCTGGTTCCCTTTCTACTCGCCAGTTTTCTGGCGATTGTGCTTAACCCGCTGGTGACCCTGCTGATGCGGCGCGGCGTGCGGCGCAGCCTGGCGATCACCCTGGTGATTAGCGTGATTTTCATCTTCATATTGCTGCTGATAGGCGTGATGGCCAGCTCAGCCAGTGACTTCAGCGATACCTATCCGCAAATTCGTAGCTTGCTGGAGCAGAAACTCGCCGTGGTTCAGCATGTTGCCGCACGCTTTCATATCAATATCTCTACCGAAGCGCTGGCTGCACGGCTCGATCCCAATGTGATGATGGATATGGCCACCACGCTGTTGAAGCAGTTTTCCGGTGCCATGACCAATGTGCTTCTGCTGATCCTTACCGTGGTATTTATGCTGTTTGAGGTACGCCACCTGCCTTATAAGATGCGTAATGCCATGATTAACCCGCAAATCCGCATTGCCGGGCTGCATAAGGCCTTCAAAGGCGTCACACATTATCTGGCTCTGAAAACCCTGGTCAGTTTGATTACCGGTGCTGCCGTGTGGCTGGTGCTGGCGTTGATTGGCGTGAAGTTTGCGCTGTTCTGGGGCGTCGTCGCCTTTATCCTTAACTTCATTCCCAACATCGGACCGATTATCGCGGGCATCCCGCCGTTTGTTCAGGCACTGGTGCTCAATGGTGTTTACGATGCGCTATTTGTTGCAGCGTTATTTGGCGCAATTCACATGGTGTTTGGCAATATGCTGGAGCCGAAGCTAATGGGGCGCGGATTGGGGCTTTCGACGTTGGTGGTATTTCTGTCACTGATTTTCTGGGGCTGGCTACTCGGGCCGATAGGGATGTTGCTGTCGGTTCCACTGACCAGCGTCACGAAGATTTTAATGGAGACCACGCCGGGCGGCAGCCGTTTAGCCATTATGTTGGGCAATGGACGGCCGGGATCGCGACCGCGTTAATCGAATGAAATCGCGCAATACCGCTCAGCTAAGCCAAAAATATTTATGCTGGTGCGCATAAATGCGCACCCTACGATCAACCCTATCTATTCTTGTAGGGTCGCCATTCATGGCGACCTTCAGGCGCTTTACTGACAAGCATTACGCACTAACATGCGTATTTCTCGCGCATGTTCAAGGCTGAGAAACAAACACGCTGTTATCCGTAATTGCCTGCACATTGACTTTATTGGGCAGAATCTTTAACTCACTAAACAAATCCGACACCTTCTGCACTTTCGCTACATCCTCCGGCGTCACCGGGCGGATACCGTGCGAAATACGCGGCGTTATTTTCTGCGCATCCTCCGGAGAGAGGCGCGTCAGCTGTGCGTACACCGCATTGTACTGCTGCGGATGTTCCAGCGCCCACGCACGCGCCTTAGCTAAACGCTGGGTGAAATCAGCAATCGCCGCGCGCTTAGCGGGATCGTCTAGCGAACTTTGGGTGGCGGTGACAAATGATAGTGCGGTGGTTAAGCCTTTACCGTCACGCAGTAAACGCGCACCGTGCTGTTCTGCAATCCCCAGATAAGGGTCAAAGGTGGCCCAGGCGGCGATTTGCCCGGAGTTAAATGCGGCGCTGGCGTCGGTCGGCAACACAAAACGCACCGGCACCGCATCGCGTTTTATCTGCGCCTCTTCCAGCGCTTCATACAGCAGATGCTGCGAAATGCTGCCACGCGCCGATGACACTACCACTTCCTTTCCAGCCAGATCTTTCACGCTATGGATCGGTGAATCCGCAGGGACGATCAACCCATTCGAACCGGCATCTCCCACGTTAGTGGCAATAATCTTCAGCGGCACGCCGCCAGAGGCCGCCATCAGCACCGGCAAATCTCCGGCGTAGGAAGTATCCACCGCACCGGCACGCTGCGCTTCAAACAGCGGTGCCGCGCCCTGGAAGTTGGCCCAACGATAGTGATAAGGGGCATCTTTCATCACATCGGCGGCTTCGATCAGCGAGCGTAAATTGCGCGCCTGATCGCCCAGCACCAGGGTGACGTTGGTTAAATCAGGCGCCGCCTGGCTGGCAAATGACGCGCACAGCAGAAGCGCAGAAACTGTCGGTTTCAGCCATTTCATCAAGAGACTCTCAAAGTGCGTTGCGGTTGAGCTGACGGATGTAAGCATCCCAGTGCAGCTGATACTTGTGGTTGCGAATGCTGTTATCAAACGCCTGTGCGGCTTTTTCCGCCACCTCATCCGGCAGGATGATCAGATCCGCCCCGCCGGACTGCGCCGCCAGCTGAGCCTGGCAAGCCCGCTCAAGGTAGTACAGATTGTAAAACGCCTCTTCAATGCTGCCCCCGCTGGTAAGCAGCCCATGATTACGCAGGATCAGGGCGTTGAGATCGCCGAGATCGGCCACAATGCGCTGCTGCTCATCAAGATCCAGCGCGATACCCTCATAATCGTGGTAGCCAAGACGGTTATGGAAACGCGTGCTGTGCTGGGAAATCATCAACAAACCGTTGCGCTGTGCCGAGACGCCAATGCCCGCCGCCGTGTGGGTATGCAGCACGGCATGCGCATCCGGGCGCGCCCGATGAATCGCGCTATGAATCACAAACCCAGCGCGATTGATCCCCAGTCCAGTGGGATCATCAATGATGTTGCCGTCGATATCGATTTTCACCAGCGTCTCTGCCGAGATCTCATCAAAGGTTTGCCCAAAAGCGTTGATGAGAAAATGGGGCTGATCACCCGGCACGCGCAGGGAAAAATGGGTGTAGATATGGTCAGTCCAGCGCAGTTTAGCCGCAAGATGATAGGCCTGAGCCAGTTTCACTCGCGCTTGCCATTCGCCTTCGCTGATCCGCTGCCGCAGGGTGATGACATCCAGGGTTTCCGTGCTCATTTTCACTCCTCATTTCAGGTCAATATGCTTTCCTGACATCGTGGCACAGCGCTTTTCCCGCAGGGAAATGCCAATAACGGCAAAACATTGTCAATTAACGCAAAGCGACACGGTAAATTGACCTGTATCAGTTCAGAGGAAAATCAAATCGCTACCATGCACGGCCCCGTGAAGTGATATGCTGCTGACGCCGCAGCGTATTCAATATCCTGTTGCTTAAACCGACCGAGGAAAGTCTGGTGCCTCCGCAAAAACGAACGCGTGATTTTCGCTGGCTGTTAATTGTCTGTGCCGGGTTATTACCCCTGGTACTGGGCATCCTTTGCACAGCCATCGAAGCGCGCCATACGGTGAGCCAGCAACAGATTTCCACCGCTAACGCCTTGTTAGCGCAAGCCGAAAAGATGAGTGATAACGCCTGGGATATGATTACCCAGCTGCGTCAGTACCATTACCAGCCTTGTGAAAAAATTGAGAACCAGCTGCAACGTGTCGGCACGCTGAACGCCTATTTTCGTTCGGTGGGTTTGCTGCGGGGTGAAGATATCAGTTGTTCCTCGGCCTTTGGATTGACCAATGGCACCCTGACGCAGATGATGCTGCAACCTCCCCCCATCACCGGTAAAGCCTGGTGGAGTGTGTCAATCAAAGGGACTTTTGGCGTACCCGACCGTCCGGCTGTGGTGTTTGTGCGTCAACTGCCCGATACCACTGGCTTTTGGGCAGTGATTGACGGCCAGTATTTAATGGACTTTATGCAGGCGATTGGCGAATCACGCGGTTATCAGATGAGCCTGCAGTTCAGCAACGGCGCGGTGATTGCCAGCGGACCAAGTGAGGTTACCCCTCAACTCTATTTCAAGAGTGAAGCTTATCGGGCGGAATCAAACCGCTATCCCATCAGCGTCACCGTCTCCATTCCGGGGTCGGAACTGCTCAAAGCCTGGCGCCAGGCACTGTTTATTTTCCTGCCAATGGCCGCCATTTTCTCGATTTTGCTGATGGTCCTGACGTCCAACTGGTTGCGCCGCCGTATTTCATGGGCCGATGAGATCCGCCGCGCCATACGGGGTCGTCAATTTTCCGTGCATTATCAGCCGGTTTACAGCACGGCACTGCAACGCACCAGCGGCGCAGAGGCACTGCTGCGCTGGCAACTGCCGAATGGAGAGATGATTCGGCCAGACATCTTTATCAGCCATGCGGAATCTGAAGGCATGATCGTGCCGCTCACCCAGCATCTGCTGGATCTGATGGCGGAAGATATTCAAAGCTGGGAAGTGGAACCCGGCTTCCATATTGGGCTGAATGTGGCAGCAGAACATTTGCAGCACGCCGATTTTGTGCAGGATATTCAGCGCTTCGCGCGCCGCATTAAAGATAAGCAGATGGTGGTAACCTTAGAACTCACCGAACGCAGCCTGATTGACGACGGTGAACTGGTGGCTCGCAAGCTGCGCCATTTGCAATCCCACGGTATGAAAGTCGCCATCGATGACTTCGGTACCGGTCACTGTTCGCTCTCCTATCTACTGACTTTCCCACTGGACTATCTGAAAATCGATCGTGGATTTATCAACGCCATTGAAGGGCTGGATGTGGAAACGCCGGTGTTAGATGCCATCATCAACCTGTGCCACAAGCTGGAACTGGATGTGTTAGGTGAAGGCGTTGAGACCTCGTTACAATTTGCCTACCTGCAACAACGTGGCGTGGTATTTATTCAGGGCTATTATTATGCCCGTCCGATGGATAATGACCGGCTTCGTGCCTGGCTCAATGAGCAGGGTTCTCAGCCGCTTCTCGTTGAGGAACACCATGAGTCTGAATTGCATCATTCTTGATGATTATCAAAGCGTTGCGCTGTCGCTTGCTGACTGGGCAACGCTTGAACCCACCGTTCGCACGACCGCACTCACTCAACACTATGACAATCAGGACGAGCTGGTCAGTCACATCGAACAGGCCGATATCCTGGTGGTGATGCGTGAACGTACCCCACTCACCGCCGAACTGATTGGTCGGTTGCCGAATCTCAAACTGGTGGTCACCTCCGGCATGCGCAATGCCTCTATTGATCTGCACGCCTGCGCCGAGCGCTATATCGCGGTGTGCGGAACGGCCAGCAGCAGCGCCGCGCCGATGGAACTGAGCTGGGGATTGCTGATCGGCCTGGCTCGTCACATTTATGCCGAGCAGCAAGCATTGCGCAGTAACGGACCATGGCAGCACACTTTAGGACTCGGTTTGCAGGGCAAAACGTTGGGCCTGCTGGGACTGGGCAAAATTGGTGGCGAAATGGCAAAAGTGGCGCAGGCGTTTGGCATGCGCGTCTGCGCGTGGAGCCAGAACCTCACTGAGGCACGTGCGGCGGAATGTGGTGTAGAGCGCATGGCCTCGCTGGATGCACTGCTCGCGGCAAGTGATGCTGTTTCAGTGCATCTGGTGTTGAGTGAACGCACCCATCATCTGATCGACAGCCACGCTTTCGCGCAGATGAAGCCGGGAGCCTTATTGATTAACACCTCGCGCGCCGCCATTGTCGAGCAATCGGCGATGATTGCCGCATTGCAATCCGGTCAGTTAGCCGGTGCTGGCCTGGATGTGTTTGAACAAGAGCCGCTGCCTGCTGACCATCCGCTGCGTCTGCTGCCCAACGTGCTGGCCACACCGCATCTGGGCTATGTTGCTGACAGCAACTATCGCACCTACTTCACGCAGGCCGTTGAAGATATTCAGGGATGGGTCACCGGCGCACCGCTGCGTTCGTTACTCTGATCGGCGGCGCTTTTCAGCGATACGTAACGCCACTTCCAGGCTGTCATCCGCCATATTAGTGGGCTGCCGCTGGGCATTAAGCCGTTGGTTAATCCGTTCGAGGGTTGGCGTTAATTGCCCAACCAGCTGTTGATACTCTTCAAGCTGCGTAATGGGTTGGTTACGCGCAATACTGGTTTGTGTCAGACGTTGTAATTGACGAAAACTTTCTGCGGCCTGGCGTGTGAGCAACCCTGCTTGCCGCCAGTCTTTTAAGCGTTTAAGCAATTCATCAGGCTGTTGCGCCAGTAAAGCTAACTGCGCATCGGCACGCTCCCCGCAGTCAATCCAACCCACTGGAGCCAAAGGAACAGACGCAACACGCCGTGCATCAGGCGCGTAATTGATAAGATTCCTTTCTACACTGTCGATTTGCGACAGCCAGGGATTCTCAAACAATCGGGCGTTTTTTCTCGACATGAACACTCCACCTGAGCCAGGCGGCAGAGTATTACCGAATGAGGACACGCTGGCAAGCAAAGCTTACCGCCTCGCTTATTGATAAGATTTTCTTATTTATTTGCGCGACAATTTCGCTGCTATCACCCTATCAAGGCATCTCAGCACAATTGATTGTTCGACCACCGGTCCACAGCTGATAACACCAACAATCCGGCCAGCTTTCGCCATGCAATCTTGAAAAAATATAATTTTTGTTTTGCCACGCGCTCGTCAACGCAGACCATCAGAAAACCTACGCAACATGCGGCCTTCCGCACGATCATCATGATTATATTTGCTACGCTTTCCATTCGTTAAAACCCTATCTTTAGCCAAAAAATAGACAACTAACGGCTGAAACATGACAAATATCACACAAAAACGGTATACTCTGTCGCGTAATGTAATAATTACCCCCCTAATTATTGCTATGGCTGGCCAGGGAAAAATGCTATTTCGCGGCTATGCTTTAATTTTCTCAACGCCGCGGACTATCGCTAAATGCTAGTCCGCAGCGTTGAGGATTTTGTGAATTTCAATACAGGGTAACCTCATGAAACTACGTAGGAAGCGTGTAAAACCGATTGGGCTGGATGATGTCACGATTATCGATGACGCCCGTTTACGTAAAGCCATTACCGCCGCGTCTCTGGGTAACGCGATGGAGTGGTTTGATTTTGGTGTATATGGCTTTGTGGCTTATGCGTTGGGTAAGGTGTTCTTCCCTGATGCTTCGCCAAGTGTGCAGATGATTGCTGCACTGGGTACATTCTCCGTTCCCTTCCTGATTCGTCCGCTTGGTGGCCTGTTCTTCGGCATGCTCGGTGATAAGTACGGACGCCAAAAAATCCTTTCTATCACTATTGTCATTATGTCGATCAGTACCTTCTGTATCGGCTTAATCCCCTCTTACGCCACCATTGGTATTTGGGCTCCTATTTTGCTGCTGCTGGCGAAAATGGCGCAGGGCTTCTCGGTGGGCGGTGAATATACCGGTGCTTCGATCTTTGTGGCGGAATACTCACCAGACCGCAAACGTGGCTTTATGGGCAGCTGGCTCGACTTCGGTTCGATCGCCGGCTTCGTGCTGGGTGCGGGTGTGGTGGTGCTGATCTCCACCGTGATTGGTGAAGCGAAGTTCCTCGAGTGGGGCTGGCGTTTGCCGTTCTTCCTTGCTCTGCCATTAGGTATTATTGGTCTTTATCTGCGTCATGCGCTGGAAGAGACCCCAGCGTTCCAACAGCACGTTGATAAGCTGGAGCAAGGCGACCGTGAGGGTCTGCGCGACGGTCCGAAAGTTTCGTTTAAAGAGATCGCCACCAAACACTGGAAAAGTCTGCTGGCTTGTATCGGTCTGGTGATTGCCACCAACGTGACCTACTACATGCTGCTGACCTACATGCCGAGCTACCTGTCGCATAACCTGCACTACTCGGAAGATCACGGTGTACTGATCATCATCGCGATTATGATGGGGATGCTGTTTGTGCAGCCGGTGATGGGCATGCTGAGTGACCGCTTCGGTCGCCGTCCGTTCATCATCATTGGTAGTATCGCGTTGTTTGCCTTCTCGATTCCGGCCTTTATGTTGATCAACAGCGGCGTGCTCGGCCTGATTTTTGCCGGCCTGTTGCTGCTGGCGGTGATCCTGAATGCCTTTACCGGCGTGATGGCTTCTTCTCTGCCTGCGATGTTCCCGACACATATCCGCTACAGTGCGTTGGCCAGCGCCTTTAATATCTCGGTACTGATTGCCGGTTTGACGCCGACCTTTGCCGCGTGGCTGGTCGAGACAAGCAATAATCTTTACATGCCGGCTTACTACCTGATGGTGGTGGCGGTGATTGGTTTGATCACCGGCGTCTACATGAAAGAGACCGCCAACAAGCCTCTGCGCGGTGCCACACCTGCGGCTTCAGATATTGAAGAAGCGCGTGAGATCCTGCAGGAACATCACGACAATATTGAGCAGAAAATTGAAGATATTGATGAAGAGATCGCCAAGCTAGAGGCGAAACGCAAAAACCTGGTGCAGCAGCATCCGGACATCAACGAGTAATCTTCTCACATCTTTTGTAGAGGGCGCGCCAAGGCGCGCCCCTTCAATCCTGCCTCCGTTCTTCCCCACGCAGCACACAATCCTTCATCCCCGCTGGCTAAAAGGGGTAAACTGTCGTCACTTTTTTCACCAGCATAAGTTGTTTAAGCATGTCTGAATTCAATCTGATCCAGCGCCCAAGAAGACTGCGTAAAAGCGCGTCGATGCGTGAAATGTTCCAGGAATCCCACCTCCGTCTAAGCGATCTGGCCCTGCCGATCTTCGTGGAAGAAGGCGTGGATGATTACGTACCGATCAATGCGATGCCGGGCGTGATGCGTATTCCAGAAAAACGTCTGGCGTATGAAATTGAACGCATTGCCAAAGCGGGTATCCGTTCAGTGATGACGTTTGGTATTTCCCATCACACCGACGCCACCGGCAGCGATGCGTGGAATGAAAACGGCCTGGTGGCGCGTATGTCACGCATCTGCAAAGACACCGTGCCAGAAATGATCGTGATGTCTGACACCTGCTTCTGCGAATACACCAGCCACGGCCATTGCGGCGTGCTGTGCGATCACGGCGTTGATAACGACCAGACGCTGATCAACCTCGGCAAACAGGCCGTTGTCGCTGCACAAGCCGGTGCCGATTTCATTGCGCCTTCTGCGGCAATGGATGGTCAGGTCAAAGCCATCCGTCAGGCGCTGGACGCCGCCGGTTTCACTGATACCGCCATCATGTCTTACTCCACCAAATTCGCTTCCTCGTTCTACGGCCCGTTCCGTGAGGCAGCCGGAACGGCGTTGAAAGGCGATCGTAAAACTTATCAGATGAATCCGATGAACCGCCGTGAGGCGATTCGCGAGTCACTGATCGATGAAGCCGAAGGGGCCGATTCACTGATGGTAAAACCGGCAGGTGCCTACCTGGATATTCTGCGCGATATCCGCGAGCGCACTACTCTGCCGCTGGCTGCGTACCAGGTGAGCGGTGAATACGCGATGATCAAATTCGCAGCCCAAGCCGGTGCTATCGACGAACGTAATGTGGTTCTGGAAAGCCTTGGCGCGATTAAACGGGCCGGTGCAGACCTGATTTTCAGCTATTTCGCCCTTGATCTTGCCGAGCAAAAAGTGCTCTGATAATCGTTACGCTTAGCAACGGACATCGCAGCTGTTGCTAAGCGCTTTATGCCCTCGTGGCAGTAAAACACCAGTGATGTTGTACCCGAATAATTCAAAAGAAAGAGTCACGCGATGAAAGCACCTGCACTGCCTGCGGACGAGTCACATCGTCTGACCCAGTTACGTGCGCTCAACATTCTGCACACGCCTGCAGAAGAGCGTTTTGACCGATTAACCCGCCTTGCCCGTCGTTTGTTTGGCGTGCCGGTGGCGCTTGTCAGCCTGCTGGAAGAGGACCATCAATGGTTCAAATCCATTGCCGGGTCCAGCGGCACCACCGCCCCTCGAAATACCTCGTTCTGCGGCCACGCCATCTTGCAGGACGATATCATGGTAGTGGAGAACGCCCTCGAAGATGAGCGCTTCCACGATAATCCCTTAGTGAATACCGCCGATAACCCGGTCCGTTTCTACGCGGGTTGTCCGCTGCGCACGCCCGCGGGTGCGAAGGTCGGCACACTGTGCATCGTTGACCACCATGCACGCGAATTTAATGCTGACGATGTGCATACGCTGCGTGATCTCGCGGCGATGGCCGAAGCGGAACTGGTGGCATTCCAGACCGCCACCTCGGATGAGCTGACGCAAATCACCAACCGCCGTGGGTTTATGACACTCGGCCAGTTGGCGCTGAATGAGTGCCAGGTGAAGCAGCTGCCAGCCAGCTTGACCTTCCTCGATCTCGATCGCTTTAAAGCCATCAACGATACGCTGGGCCACCGTGAAGGCGATCGCGCCCTGATGGACTTTGCCGATGCGATGAAGGTCAGCTTCCGCCATGCCGATATCTTTGCCCGCTTAGGCGGAGACGAGTTTGTGGTGCTGTTCAACGGCTTGCAACAGGACGATGCGGAGGGCGTACTGGCGCGTTTTGATCGCTTCCTGCAACAGCAAACCAGCGATCTGGAACGTCGCTATGCGCTGCACTTCTCGTCCGGCATCGTGGAATTTGACCCGGAGCAGCCGCAATCGCTGGAACAGTTGCTGGAAAGCAGCGATGCGCGCATGTACGCCGCCAAGAACGGCAAAAAGCAGCAGGCGCGATAACATCCCGGGCGTGCCAAGGCACGCCCCTACGTTCGGCCTGTAAGATGCGGCCTACACAGGCCGCCCGCGCCTTCAATTACCGCGCTAAATCGCTTATTAACGTCTGATTAAATTTCTGCGGCTCTTCCATTTGTGGCGCGTGTCCCAAACCCGGGAACTCGATTAA
The DNA here is from genome assembly GCF_030053355.1 of Pantoea sp. EA-12. Classification (NCBI taxonomy): domain Bacteria; kingdom Pseudomonadati; phylum Pseudomonadota; class Gammaproteobacteria; order Enterobacterales; family Erwiniaceae; genus Pantoea; species Pantoea sp. EA-12. The sequence continues at coordinate 100,895 of NZ_JASGBY010000009.1, forward strand.
ACGCGCGCCAGGAATCATCTGCGCCACTTGCTTACCCAACACGTTGTAGTGTCCCAACTGCGCCTTAATGGCAGGTGGTGCGATGTCGCTGCCAATCGCCGTGGTATCCGCCGTGCCGATCATTAAGGTGGTCGGTACTTTCAGGTCTTTAAATTCGTAATAGACCGGTTGGGTAAAAATCATGTCGTAAATCAGCGCCGAGTTCCACGCCACCTTCTTGTGACCAGGCCCGCTGTTTAACCCTGCCAGCATATCTACCCATTTGTCATACTCCGGCTTCCACTGACCACTGTAATAGGTATTCTGCTCGTACTTTTTAATGCCCGCCGCATTCAGCTTAAGCTCACGTTGATACCACTGATCCACCGAGCGCCACGGCGCACCTTTCGCTTTCCAGTCCTCCAGCCCAATCGGATTGACCAGCACCAGCTTCTGCGTCTGCTGCGGGTACATCAGCGCATAGCGCGTGGCCAGCATGCCGCCGGTTGAGTGTCCGACGATAATCGCTTTCTCGATACCCAACTGCTGCAACAGCTGATGCGTATTCAGCGCCAGTTGCTGGAAGCTGTATTGATAGTTAGCGGGTTTGGTTGAGGTGCAGAAGCCAATCTGATCCGGTGCGATGACGCGATAGCCCTTTTGGCTCAGTGCATTAATGGTGTCGTCCCACGTTGCGCCGCAGAAATTTTTGCCATGCAGCAATACCACCGTTTGCCCATTGGCCTGCTGCGTGGGTTTTACATCCATATAACCCATGCTGAGCGACTGCTGTTGAGAGGAAAAATTAAAATGCTGCAGCGGATGCGGGTAGGAAAAACCTTCCAGCTGCTCGCCATACACTGTGGCGGCAAACGCCGGGGCCGCTTGCAGTAACGATATAGACATCAACGTTGCAGCAAGTGACTGTTTTACTGAGAAATGAAAAGCCATGCATGCCTCTCCTGGACAGTGAAAAAACCATCAGTTTGGCACGTTATTCGCCATCGCGTATTGATGAGGTGTGCCTGCCTCGGTTGAGGCTTTCACTGTTAAGCCCGGCAAAGCGATGAAAAATTTGAGTTAATAATAACGGCAGTAATTAGCGTAAATAACCAACATCGATACAACAAGAAATTGTTTATTTTCACGAAAACCAAGACCAGTCTTGATGACAAATAATAAAACAGTCAATTCCTGATAAAACTTTACGTTAATCGGATGATTGGAAAGATTAATTATTTTACACTGTGCCGAGTTAATGGAGGATCACAATGATGCAGAAGAAATACAACGAAGGGGTTATTGACTCGGTGACCAAATGGATTATGGAAAACCTTGATCAGCGTCTAAGTATTGATGATATCGCCCTGAAGTCTGGTTATTCAAAATGGTATTTGCAGAAGTTATTTGCCCGTTATCATCATGAAACGCTGGCGCATTACATCCGTAAAAAGAAACTGGTTTGTTGTGTTAGCGAGCTGAAATACAGCAACGCACCCATCATCAGCCTGGCGGTTAAATACCATTTTGAAAGTCAGCAATCATTCACGCGCTCGTTTAAGCAGATGATGGGATGCACCCCGCTCGCCTGCCGCAAGCGTCAGCTCAGCGCTGACGTCCAGCAGTCTTTCCAGGACAGTACCGATCCCTGTGCCATTTGCCGAAAGCAAGAATTTGATAGCACTGAAACGGTGAAAGAAATGCGCGTACCGGTAACCCGAAATGGGAAATTTCCCGCACGCATAGATTGTGTAATGCGTTAATAACTTGAGGGATTATTTCCCTTATCCATCTCTACAACTTTTTAATTTATCAAATAAGCATGCGTGACATTAAGACGGGTGATACGTCACCCGCTCGCTCATTGCAATGTGAATCATTTACATCAAAAAATATTCCGGTCTTAATTGAAGTTCGTTGCTTTGTCATTTAAACACTTCAATAAATTGAATGCTGATTAACGACACAGGGCTCACATTCGTCCGCGAAACGTTTTTCGGTAAAGCAGCGGCGAGGTATTCAGATGTTTTTTAAAATGTCTTCGTAACATTAATGGTGAAGAGAATCCGGCTTTTTCCGCAATCAATTCCACTGGTTGATCGGTTTTTTCTAAAAATCGCTGCGCCAGTGCCAGCCGTTGATTCACCAGCCATTCGCTGAAGCAGCCACCCGTGGTTTGGGTAAAACGCCGGGTGAAACTGCGGCGGCTCATCAACGCCTTGTCCGCCAGTTGCTCCAGGGTAAGTGCCTGCTGCAAGTTTTCTGTTGCCCAGCTCAACGCTGACATAAAGCGGTCGTTGCCCGATGAGTGATATACCGGCTGCTCGATGTATTGCGCCTGGCCGCCCTGCCGATGCGGCGGCACCACCAGCATGCGCGCTACGCTGTTCGCCACATCCACCCCGCACTGCTCTCGTACCAGATGCAGGCAGCAATCGATACTCGCCGCCGTTCCCGCCGAGGTCACAATCTGCCCCTGGTCGATGTAGAGCACATCACGATCAATCTCAACATCCGGATAAAGCCGCTCGAAATCGGCCATCCAGCGCCAGTGGGTGGTGGCACGCTGTTGATGCAGCAGCCCGGCAGCGCCCAGTACAAAAGCGCCGAGACATAACCCCACCATCTGCGCACCACGCTGCGCAGCCTGCTGTAGCGCCTGCAATAACGCTGGCGGTGGAGCGACTGCCGGATCACTCCAGCTTGGCACCACCACCACATCGGCCTCAGCCAACTGAGCCAGATCATGCTCAGCGATAATTGAAAACCCGCTGTTGGTTTTAAGCGGCCCTGCATGGGTCGCGCAGATCATCAACTGGTAGCACGCGCTGCCATCCTCGCGTTCCGCCCTCTCAAATACCGCGCAGGGTACGGAAAGATGGAACGGGATGATGTCGTCGAACACCACAACACCCACTTTAATCGGCGCATCTGCGCGAGCCACTTTTGGCGCAAAGTGAACGCTATTTGTCATGCCATGTACTCCTTCACTCTGGATGGAATCGCCATACTGCTGGGCATCGGAAGTCACCCTGATTTCCTCTTAACCCCCAGGATTACAAACTATGAAAAACTTCTTTGCTTCAAGCACCCTGGCATTAGCGATGGCAATTTCAGGCTGTGCCATCGCAGAAGAGCGTACGGCAGAAAACGCACCGACCATTCGCACCATGAGCGGGGCCACCGCCACTACGCAACTCACCGCTAAGCAAACCGCCGTTATCGTTATCGATATTCAAAACGAGTATTTCCCCGGCGGTAAGATGCCCATTCCCGATGGCATGCAAGCACTGAAGAACAGTAAGCGTATCGTTGAATTTGCCCATAAAAACGGCATGCCGGTGTTCTTCGTGCAGCATCTCGGCGCGGCGGATGGCCCACTGTTCGCCAAAGGCAGCCGCTTCGCCGAATTCCACAAAGATTTGCAGCCGGGTAAAAATGACCGCGTGATTAGCAAAGCCACGCCAAGCTCGTTTGTCGGCACCGACTTGCAACAGCAGTTGGATGCGCTGGGCATTAAACAAATTATTGTGACCGGCCTGATGACGCATATGTGCGTCTCGTCCACTGCACGAGATGCAGTGCCACTGGGTTACTCAGTGATTATTCCAGAAGATGCCACCGCCACGCGCGATCTGGCTACCTGGGATAACAAAGTCGTCGACCATAAAGTACTGCAGCAGAGCGCACTGGCAGGCGTTGCCGATGTCTTCGCTGAAATCAAAACCACCGATGCAGTATTAGCCATGCCAGTAAAATGATTACTGGACCACTTTACCCGGCAGTAATTTCTCAGACATAACGCGTCGGCAGGAGAGACTCTCCTGCCGCGCTTGTTGCTGCTGTTCAGGCGTTAAATCCTGCCACACGGTTTGCAGATGGTCTGCAAGACCTGGCTGAAAATGAATTTTCTGCAGCGCGTAATCGGAATTGCTGCCTTCGATGATCTGCTGCATCGCCTGGGTTGAGTTGTCGCGCCCATCGTGCGTCAGCGTACAAAACATGGCGATGTAATAGCCTTTGTCTTCATCACTGTAGTGCGGCATCAGCCACCAGACCAAGGCACTGATGACGATAACCGCAGGCAGCAAAAATTTGAGTTTTAACATATCGAGATTGGCCAACTTAAAAAGAATCGCGGCGATCTTAACAGATTCTCCGGTTAACAGAGGCTAAACGCTTGCTTTGCAAGGCACGGATTTCTGCACCCTCTGCGTATTCTCTTAAAGTTGGGTTTTTCGGGTTTATTTATTGAGCAGTTCGGCGCTGTTTGTTAATTTTAAGCCACTTTTCGGGCCATTATCGGCTCATTGCGCCAGCTGTTTCAGGGCCAGTTTAGGTCCATATTTGGGCAAAAACTGGGATAGCGGGCGACCTGGCTACAGGAATCACCATGTTCGACAACAAACTCAAATTACATCTGGTCTCGTTGGCTTTGCTGGCGGAAAAAAAACTGACAACCCGTAAGCGCCTGCCCGACTACAACAGGATCGCCGAGCAGGATATCCATTTTCAGGCCCGTGCCAATTCCCCTGCGCCGATTCCGCGTCAAATTTGGATGTACTGGGAAAGTGAAAAGCTGCCCGCTGAAGTACAAATCTTTGTTGATAAAATAGCACGTGAAAACCCCGGCTATGCGCTGACGGTGATTAACAACCTCAACATGCACGAGTATTTGCCGGACCTGAAGTTCGTTCACCCGGATATGCGCGCATCGCATAAAAGTGATGTGGTTCGCCTGGAGTTACTGCACCGCTATGGGGGTATCTGGATGGATGCCACCATCATTCTCAATCGCACGCTGGATGAACTGCTGGCGGTCAATGCGGATCAACAATATGACCTGATCGCCTTTTATCGCGAGGAGTCGATTCGCGACCGCGATTATCCGGTGATTGAATCCTGGTTCCTGGCGGCACCGAAAAACAATGCCTTTATTGGCCGCTGGCTGGACTGTTTCCGCCCCATCGTTGAATTAGGTTCTGCCGCATTTTTCCAGCAACTGCTGGCGCTGCCCAACTACGACACCATTCTGCAAGGCATTAAAACGCCAGATTACCTGGTAGTCTATATCGCGCAGCAACAGGCACTGCGCGAAGAGAATCAGTACAACTTCTATCTACGCAAGGCGGAAGCCGGTGCGTTGCTGTATCAAACCCTGAGCGGCTGGCGGCCGGTAAAACTGAGTCGCATGCTGATGGTGGATGCGTTGCCGGAGATTTTGCCGCCGGTGTATAAACTCACCAGCTTTGACCGCAAATATATCGCCACGCATCTGAAATACGGTGTGGTGAACAGAGATAGCCTGTTGGGACGTGTGCTGTTACAGGATCAGCCCAGCACGCTGGCACCCGCCTCGACGTTGGCGGGAAAAGCGGCACAATAGCGAAGTCATGTTGGCGTGTGCGGCCATGGAAACGGATATTTACAGCGCCTGCGCGCACGCCCAGGCCGAACTCCATGCCCACTGGAAGTTATACCCGCCCAGCCAACCGGTGACATCCACCACTTCGCCGATAAAGTAGAGTCCGGGCACGTCGCGCGCTTCCATGGTTTTTGATGAAAGCTGGGTGGTATCCACACCGCCCAGAGTTACTTCCGCGGTGCGATACCCTTCGGTGCCGTTGGGCTGCACGCGCCATTGATGCAGCGTATTCACCAGTTCACCCTGCTGTTTGCTATTCAGCTGCTTCAAGGTGACATCCGGGATCTGCTTAAGCTCCTGCAACACTTCCACCAGCCGCTTCGGCAAGATTTTCGCCAGGCTGTTTTTCAGGCTGAGATTGGGATGCGCCTCGCGCTGCACGTTGATGAAATCCTCCAGCGAGGTTTCCGGTGACAGGTTGATGGTGACGAATTCCCCAGGTTGCCAGAAACTGGAAATTTGTAACACCGCCGGGCCTGACAAACCGCGATGGGTAAACAGCATCGCTTCTTTAAACAGCGTGCCGTCTTGCGCCGTGATGGTAGTCGGCAATGCCACGCCCGACAGCGTGTTTAGCTGATCCAGCAACGGCTTATGCAACGTAAAAGGCACCAGCGCGGCGCGCGTCGGGAAGACTTTCAGGCCAAACTGTTCGGCGACTTTATAGCCAAACGGCGTGGCACCCAGCCCCGGCATCGATAATCCACCGCTGGCGATCACCAGTTTTTCTGCCTGAACCTCTGAGCCGTTGAGTTGCAGCGTGTAACCCTGCTCGTCGCGTGCCACGCTCAGCACTTCACTGCGCAAACGCAACGTCACCTGTCCGGCTTCACACTCTTTTAACAGCAGATCGACAATCTGCTGGGCCGAATCATCGCAGAACAGCTGGCCGAGGGTTTTCTCGTGATAGGCAATGCCATGGCGGTTCACCAGATCGATAAAATCCCACTGGGTATAACGTGCCAACGCCGATTTGCTGAAATGCGGGTTGTGCGAAAGATACGCCGCCGGTTCGGTGTACATATTGGTGAAATTACAACGACCACCGCCCGACATCAGGATTTTACGCCCGGCCTTTTTGCCGTTATCCAGCAGCAGCACGCGACGACCTAACTGTCCTGCCTGCGCTGCGCAGAACATGCCGGCTGCGCCTGCACCAATAATGATAACGTCAAACTTGTCCACAGCTCTTAACCCACCTGATTGAAAGGCGCTGATTGTAGAGATCTGCGGCAATTCGCGCCAGCGTCAAAAAAATGCCGCAAATGTGTCATAATGTAACTGCCTTATTTTTCAGCCTTTTTGCCCTACCTCACTGCATTAATGACAAAATTAAGACAAAAAGGGACTATATTTTCCTTTCACATCATGCGTGTTGTCGCAGATAATGCGCCGCGTTCATGTCCTCCAAAATGGCGTAACGTTTATGCTGCATCTGTTTGCTGGTCTTGACCTAAGCACCGGCCTGTTTTTGGTTATTGCTCTGCTGTTCGTATTGTTCTATGAAGCAATCAACGGTTTCCACGACACGGCTAACGCAGTCGCTACTGTCATTTATACCCGTGCGATGCGGGCGCAGTTGGCGGTTGTGATGGCTGGTGTTTTCAACTTCTTAGGCGTTTTGCTGGGCGGTTTGAGTGTGGCCTATGCCATCGTGCATATGCTGCCTACGGATCTGCTACTGAACGTCGGTTCCGCACATGGCCTTGCCATGGTGTTCTCCATGCTGCTGGCAGCCATTATCTGGAACCTCGGTACCTGGTATCTGGGTTTACCGGCCTCCAGTTCGCATACATTGATTGGCGCCATTATCGGTATTGGTCTCACCAATGCCCTGATGACCGGCACCTCGGTGGTTGACGCGCTCAACCTGCCGAAAGTGATCAATATTTTCCTTTCTCTGATTCTGTCACCGATTGTCGGTCTGGTGATTGCGGGTTCGCTGATTTTCTTGCTGCGTCGCTACTGGAGCGGCACCACGAAACGTTCGCGCATCCACATGACCCCTGCAGACCGTGAAAAGATCGATGGCAAGAAGAAGCCACCGTTCTGGACACGTATTGCGTTGATTGTCTCGGCGATCGGCGTGAGCTACTCGCACGGTGCTAACGATGGTCAGAAAGGCATTGGCCTGATTATGTTAGTGCTGATTGGCGTAGCACCGGCCGGTTTCGTGGTGAACATGAATGCCTCCGGATACGACATCACCCGCACACGTGATGCCGTTAATCATCTGCAGCAGTACTATCAGCAGCATGGTGATTCACTGACGCACATCGTGCAGATGGCGCCTCCTGTGGTGCCGACGCCGGAAGAGTCAGTGGGCGGTCCGCATGAGTTCCATTGCGACAGCAGTCGTGCCCTTCAGGCTATCGACCGCGCACAAGGCTTGCTGGCTAATCTGAACAGCTACGATCAACTGACCGTTGATCAGCGTAGCCAGATGCGTCGTTTGCTGATGTGCGTATCGGATACCGCTGACCGCGCTGCGAAGCTGCCGGAGACCAGTGCTGATGATAAGCGCTTCCTCAACAAGCTGAAGAGCGATCTGCTGGGCACCGTGGAGTACGCACCGGTCTGGATCATCATGGCTGTAGCGTTAGCGCTGGGCATCGGAACCATGATTGGCTGGCGTCGTGTGGCGACCACTATCGGTGAAAAAATCGGTAAGAAAGGCATGACCTATGCGCAGGGCATGTCGGCACAGGTGACCGCAGCGGTCTCCATTGGTATCGCCAGTTACACGGGTATGCCGGTGTCGACCACGCACATTCTGTCGTCATCGGTTGCCGGCACCATGCTGGTTGATGGCGGTGGCTTACAAAGCCGCACCATCAAAAATATCGCCATGGCATGGGTGTTCACTCTGCCGGTGTGTATTGTGCTGTCAGGTTCGCTCTACTGGATTGCCCTTAAGATTATTTAAGCCTTCCGTAGAGAACAGAGGGGCGACAGCAATGTCGCCCTTTTTTTATTGCCAGATCGCCATGGCTATCAGGCTCACCACCACCAGAAAACACAGCCCACTGGTCAGCACAAACTGCCCACGCACGCGCTCGCAGCGGCGAATAAATTCGTCGTCGTGATGATCGCGATAGCGCTTATCCCAGATATAACGCACCAGCCGCACCTGCTTACTTGGCTGGCCATGAGACGTGAAGAACCCCGCCCCATCCACATATTGATACAGCAGCGGATCACAACCGCGCAGCACAGCCAATAGCGAGCGCAAAGAAGAGAAGTAGCGCGCCATATTCACCAGACAAACCACACACAGAGCCCAAAAAAGCGCGATAGTGCTGATCATGTTCCCCTCCCAGCTGGAGCCGCAATGACGTCGAATGCAGCGGGGAAATGCTGTAGACGCCCCACGGGAAATAAACCAGCCACAGATGAATCGAATTGCATTGTTGTTATGCGAGCCCGAGCGCGTAACCCAGACGGCGGTGGCACTCATTTTCAGTGTAGGAGATCTGTTCAATTTTTTTCCAGCGATGATTTTCGTTCATCGCGAGTGAAAATCGCGATAGCGCTTGATCTTCCTCACAAGCGAGCCGCAGATTGCAGCATTTGTTAACAACTCTGGCTATACTCAAAACATAACAACATACGCCTGTAGGCATAAATTGTGGCTGGCGGCGCTTCATCGCCATTGTGCGCAAAGGACAACGCCCGCCGTGAAGGCAAACTTCGGGTTGCCCCCAGAATCTTGAGAAAGGAGTTTTATCATGGCTTATAAACACATCCTGATTGCAGTAGACCTTTCCCCGGAAAGCCAGTTGCTGGTTGATAAAGCCGTTTCGCTGGCCCGCCCCTACGACGCTAAAATCTCTCTCATTCACGTCGATGTGAACTATTCAGACCTCTACACCGGGCTGATTGACGTCAACCTGGGTGACATGCAGAAGCGCATTTCCGAAGAGACCCACACCGCACTGAAAGAGCTGTCAACCAACGCCGGTTATCCGATCAGTGAAACCCTGAGCGGCAGCGGCGATCTTGGCCAGGTGCTGGTGGATGCGATTAAAAAGTATGATGTGGATTTGGTGGTGTGTGGCCACCATCAGGATTTCTGGAGCAAGCTGATGTCTTCAGCACGTCAGCTGATCAACACCGTGCACATTGATATGTTGATTGTGCCTCTGCGTGATGCAGACGACGAATAAGCCGCAACCGTCTGTTTGGTCGGCATAAATGCTGCCCAAACAACGCACCATGGCATCGGTAAGGTCGGCATTTATGCCGACCTTTTAACAGGAAAGCATTAAACCAATGGCGGATAAATATCAAACCGATGGCTTTTGGTGACCACTGCAGATTGAGTTTCCACACCCGCTAATGGCGGTGCGTAATCCGGGCGCTTTACCACGATGCGTTTTTTTGCCAGGCGTCGCGCCGGTTCCAGCAACGCATCAGCGTCTTCATCCGGCCCCACCAGCGACTGAAACACGCGCATCTCTTTCTTCACCAGCGCGCTCTTCTGACGATGCGGATACATCGGGTCGAGATACACCACATCCGGCGCGGGTGTGATATCACTCAACGCCTGTTGGCTCACCACATGCAGCAACGTCAGCCGTTCACGCAGCCAGCCGCCAATCTCAGCATCTTCATATCCCCGGCGTAAACCATCATCCAGCAACGCGGCGACCACCGGATGGCGCTCCAGCATGCGTACGCGGCAACCCAACGCCGCCAGCACAAAGGCATCACGCCCCAGCCCCGCCGTTGCGTCAACCACATCCGGCAAATAACCGCCTTTGATGCCCACCGCTTTCGCTACCGCTTCACCCCGACCACCACCAAACTTACGGCGGTGCGCCATGGCGCCAGAAACGAAGTCCACAAAAATGCCGCCCAGTTTCGGCTCATCCCGTTTGCGCAGCTCAAGATGTTCCGATGTCAGCACCAGCGCCATCACGGACTGATCGTCATGCTGCAAACCCCAGCGCTGCGCCAGATGTAATAAGGCGCCGTCTCCGGCGCCTGTTTCATCGATTAAACCGATATTCACAAGCAGGTTTATCCCTGAATTCCGTAGTGTTCCAGCATCGCATCCAGTTGCGGTTCACGGCCACGGAAGCGTTTGAACAGCTCCATTGGCTCTTCTGAACCGCCGCGCGTCAGGATGTTATCGAGGAACGACTGACCGGTTTGACGGTTGAAGATGCCCTCTTCTTCGAAGCGGGAGTAAGCATCCGCCGCCAGCACATCCGCCCACAGATAGCTGTAGTAACCCGCAGCGTAACCGCCCGCGAAGACGTGGCTGAAGGCGTGTGGGAAACGGCCCCACTCTGGGCTTGGCACCACGGCAACCTGCTTCTTCACTTCACGCAGCGTTTCGAGGATTTGCGCACCTTTTTCTGGATTGAATTCCGTATGCAGACGGAAATCGAACAAGCCGAACTCCAGTTGACGCAGGATAAACAGCGCCGCCTGATAGTTCTTCGCTGCCAGCATCTTGTCCAACAGATCTTTTGGCAGCGGCTCACCGGTTTCGTAATGGCCGGAGATAAACGCCAGCGCGTCCGGCTCCCAGCACCAGTTTTCCATAAACTGGCTCGGCAGTTCGACCGCATCCCATGGCACACCGCTGATGCCCGATACGCCAGGCGCTTCGATGCGGGTCAGCATGTGGTGCAGACCGTGACCAAATTCGTGGAACAGCGTAGTCACTTCGTCATGGGTGAACAACGCAGGCTTGCCCTGCACCGGACGATTGAAGTTACAGGTGAGGTACGCCACTGGCTTCTGCAGGCTGCCATCGGCTTTACGCATCTGGCCGACACAATCATCCATCCAGGCGCCGCCACGTTTGTGCTCACGCGCGTAGAGATCGAGGTAGAAACTGCCACGCAGCTCACCGCTTTCATCAAACAGATCGAAGAAGCGCACGTCCGGATGGTAAACATCGACGTCTTTGCGCTCTTTCGTGGTAATGCCGTAAATGCGTTTGACCACTTCGAACAAGCCGCTGACCGCACGCTCTTCTGGGAAATAAGGGCGCAGCTGCTCATCGCTGATGGTGTAAAGATGCTGCTTCTGTTTCTCGCCGTAGTAGGTGAGATCCCACGGGTTCATCTCATCAACGCCGAACTCTTTTTTGGCGAAGGCACGCAGCTGTGCCAACTCTTTCTCGCCCTGAGGACGCGCACGCTTGGCAAGATCGGTCAGGAAGTCGATGACCTGCGCCGGGTTTTCCGCCATTTTGGTGGCAAGGGATTTATCCGCGAAGGAGTCGAAGCCCAGCAGTTGTGCCAGTTCGTGACGCAGTGCCAGCTCTTCCGCCATCACCGGGCCGTTATCCCACTTACCGGCATTTGGCCCCTGCTCAGACGCACGCGTCGAGTACGCACGGTACATCTCTTCGCGCAGGGCAGCGTTATCACAGTAGGTCATCACCGGCAGATAGCTCGGGATATCCAGCGTCAGCAGCCAGCCTTCTTGCTCTTTAGCTTCGGCCTGCGCTTTTGCCGCCGCCAGCGCACTCTCTGGCATTCCCGCCAGATCCGCTTCATCGGTGATCAGCTTGTTCCAGCCCATGGTGGCGTCGAGCACGTTGTTGCTGTAGGTCGAACCCAGTTCAGACAGACGCGCCGCGATTTCGCCATAGCGCTTCTGCTTCTCTTTATCGAGGCCGATACCAGACAGCTCGAAATCACGCAGCGCGTTATCGACGGCTTTCTTCTGTGCGATATCCAGCGCGGCATAGCTGTCGCCCTGTTTTAAATCACGGTAAGCCTGATACAGGCCTTCATGCTGGCCTACCCAAGTGCTGTATTCTGACAGCAGCGGCAGCGTCTGCTCGTAGGCTTCACGCAGTTCCGGGCTGTTTTTAACCGAATTCAGGTGACTGACCGGGGAGAAAATACGGCCCAGACGGTCATCCACTTCAGCCAGTGGCTGCACTAAATTATCCCAAGTGTAAGGCGCACCCTGCGCCACCACGCGTTCCACTTCGGCACGGCAGTTGTTCAGCGCTTCAGTGACAGCGGGAACCACGTGCTCAGGTTTGATGGCGGAAAACGGCGGGAGCGAAAAAGGGGTGAGTAACGGATTGGTCATAAGCGCAGTCCTTTCATCGTAGTGTTCGGGCGCGAGATTCGCGCGACGCAATCTTTCTAACATGCGGTCAGAGAGCCTGAAAATCAATGCCACTAAGGATGGACCGACGAAGAAAAAAGCGCGAGCGCCAAAACGTCAGCAATTTTTACGCAGCACGGCTATAATCGCGCCACACACGATGTTTTTTACTCCTTTTGATCCAACCGCGGACCTCTCTTTTTTATGCTCAGTTATCGCCACAGTTTTCATGCCGGCAACCACGCCGACGTGCTCAAACATACCGTTGAAAGCCTGATCCTCACCGCGTTGATGGAGAAGGAAAAACCGTTCCTGTATCTGGATACGCATGCCGGTGCCGGCCGTTACCAGTTGAGCGGAGAGCACGCCGAGCGTACCGGTGAATATCTGGAAGGTATTGCGCGCATCTGGCAGCAGCCGGACACGCCTGAGCTGCTGAAGCCCTATCTGTCGGCGGTGCGCAACCTCAACCCACATGGCACCTTGCGCTACTATCCTGGCTCGCCGCTGATCGCACGCCATCTGCTGCGTGAAGACGACAAGCTGGAACTGACCGAACTGCACTCCAGCGATTACCCGCTGCTGCGCAACGAATTCAGCAAAGACAGCCGTGCACGGGTGGCACGTGGTGACGGCTATCAACAGTTGAAGGCCAAACTCCCGCCGCTGAGCCGTCGTGGTTTGATTTTGATCGACCCACCGTATGAGCTGAAAAGTGATTATCAGGATGTAGTGAAAGGGATTCAGGAAGGCTACAAGCGTTTTGCCACCGGGGTGTATGCGCTGTGGTATCCGGTGGTGCTGCGCCAGCAGATCAAACACATGATCAAAGACCTGGAAGCCAGCAACATCCGCAACATTCTGCAGATTGAACTGGCGGTACGCCCAGATAGCGATCAGCGCGGCATGACTGCCTCCGGCATGATCGTGATTAACCCGCCGTGGAAGCTGAAAGCGCAGATGGAAGAGCTGCTGCCTTGGCTGCATCAGAAGCTGGTGCCAGCAGGTACGGGCCATTACAGCGTGACGCAGATCGTACCCGAGTAAGCACATCCCTTGCCAACGGGCGCGCCAAGGCTCGCCCCTACAGATGATTTGTAGGGTGCGGCCCTTGGGTCGCCCGAGCCGCCTCTCTTTCAAAGGACCCTTGTTATGTGGATCATTCTGGCTGGCGCGCTCACGGTGCTGTCGCCTGCCAAACGTCTCGCCGTGCTGTTGCTGCTGCTGACGACGCTGATGGGCCTGTTCCAGGACGTGCTCGACTGGCCTGCTCTTGCCATCCTGGGTGCGATCGCGTTGCTGGCATGGGTTCGAGTGGAAAATCCCACCAACCGTGCCGTGCTGCTGATTAGCGAAGCCTTACTGGTGCTGATCGCGGGCGGCTTGTTCCTGCACCTACTGCCCGGTTTCAATAACCCACGCCAGATCGAAGACTTACAGGCTGGCCCCAACAGCGTGCCGTTCAGCTTCTACTACAACTTCGATAAAGCGCTGATTCCGTTTGTACTGCTGGCGGCGTTGCCGACGCTGTTCCGCACACAGAAGTTTCCCCCAGCGCACAAGATCCTCTGGGTACTGCTGTTAGCGGCGATCCCGCTACTGCTGTATATCGCCGTGTTGTTGGGTGGACTGGCGATTGAGCCTCACTGGCCTGACTGGCTCGGCAGCTTTATGCTGGCGAACCTGTTTTTTGTCTCGCTGGCGGAAGAAGCTTTCTTCCGGGGCTATCTGCAACAGCGTCTACGGCAGAAAATCGGTGGCGTGGCAGCGCTGTTGATCGCCTCTCTGCTGTTTGGTCTGGCGCATTTCCCCGGCGGCATGTTGCTGGTGATTTTCGCCACGCTGGCCGGCCTGATATACGGCCTGGCGTGGCACTGGAGCGGACGCGTGTGGGTCGCCACCGGCGTGCATTTCTTGCTGAATCTGACGCACCTGCTGTTTTTCACTTATCCCGCGTTACAGCATTAAATCTCGAACACCGCGAAATCACGTGCCAGTTCGGTAGCCATAAACACCGACTGGCACTCCGCCAGCAATCTCTCCCGATCACTCGACACATAGCGCGAACTGAAATGCGTGGCGATCATGCGCTTCACCCCCGCCAGCCTGGCCACTTCGGCCGCCTGAACCGTGGTGGAGTGGCCGCGACCATTGGCCTTCTCGGCCAGTGCTGCTTCCAGCGTGGTTTCATGCACCATCACATCCGCGTTGGCGGCCAACTGCAGCGCCACATCGGTAGGGCCGGTATCACCAAAAATCGCCACCACTTTGCCTTTGGTGGCGGGCCCAAGATACGCCGCACCGTCGATTTCACGTCCATCATCCAGTTGAATGCGTTTGCCCTGTTTTAAATCCTGATACCACGGCCCACGTGGCACACCCTCGGCTTTTAACCTTGGTGCATCCAGAAAACCCGGCTTGTCATGCTGTTCGATGCGGTAGCCATAACACTCCACCACATGATTCATCGGATAGGCGGTGACGCGGAATTCACCGTCATCTAATACCTCACCGGCTTCGATTTCGATTATCTCCAGTGGAAAGCTGGTGTAAGAGCCGCTCAGGCTGAGCGCCGTCTCGATAAACTGTTTGATACCTTGCGGACCATAAATGGTCATCGGCTCCAGCAATCCCGCCATTGAGCGGCTGGTGAGCAAACCCGGCAGGCCAAAAATGTGGTCACCGTGCAGGTGGGTAATGAAGATTTTTGCCAGCTTGCTGGGCTTAAGCGCGGAGCGCATAAACTGATGCTGGGTCGCTTCACCGCAGTCGAACAGCCAGGTGTCACCGCGTTTCGACAGCGTCAGCGCAATGGCGGTAACGTTGCGTTGCAGGCTCGGCGCACCCGCGCCAGTGCCAAGAAAAGTCAGATGCATAGTTTTCTTCCCTGTGAGCGAAACCTGAATAACACCCTATCATAATCATAGGCTGAACCTTTGCGCCGCTTGCGCAAGCAGCGTTACACTCTATGCCAATTTTCTTCCAACAGATGGACATTCCGGATGACCCGACATTTTGATTACCTCGCGATTGGCGGCGGCAGCGGCGGTATCGCCTCCATTAACCGTGCAGCGATGCATGGCCAGAAGTGCGCCCTGATCGAAGCGAAAGAATTGGGCGGTACCTGTGTCAACGTGGGCTGCGTCCCGAAAAAGGTGATGTGGCATGCGGCACAGATTGCTGAAGCCATCCACTTGTATGGCCCGGATTACGGTTTCGACACCACCGTGAACCGCTTTGACTGGTCTACGCTGGTGAAGAACCGCAGCGCCTACATCGATCGTATTCACACCTCATACGATAACGTACTGGGTAAAAATAACGTTGAAGTGATCAAAGGCTTCGCGCGCTTTATTGATGCCAACACCGTGGAAGTGAACGGTGAAACCCTCACCGCCGACCATATCCTTATTGCCACGGGCGGCCGCCCGAGCCATCCGCATGTACCTGGCGCAGAATACGGTATCGATTCTGACGGCTTCTTTGAGCTGGATGCGCTGCCAAAACGTGTTGCAGTGGTCGGTGCTGGCTATATCGCGGTGGAACTGGCGGGCGTGGTGAATGCACTGGGTGCTGAAACCCACCTGTTTGTGCGCAAGCATGCACCGCTACGCAGCTTCGATCCGCTGATCGTTGATACGCTGGTGGAAGTGATGCAGGCCGAAGGCCCGACGCTGCACACCGAATCGATTCCAAAAGCGGTGATCAAAAATGCTGACGGCAGCCTGACGCTGCAACTGGATAACGGCCATGAGCAAACCGTTGATTGCCTGGTGTGGGCGATTGGTCGCGAACCGGCCACCGATAACCTTAACCTCTCCGTGACCGGCGTTGCGCTGAACGAGAAAGGTTATATCAACGTAGATAAGTTCCAGAATACCAACGTGAAAGGCATCTATGCAGTGGGCGACAACACCGGTGCCGTCGAGCTGACACCGGTGGCGGTGGCTGCTGGCCGTCGTCTCTCTGAGCGCCTGTTCAACAACAAGCCGGACGAGCATCTGGACTACAGCAACGTACCGACCGTGGTGTTTACCCATCCGCCGATTGGTACTGTTGGCCTGACCGAGCCTCAAGCGCGCGAGCAGTATGGCGACGATCAGGTAAAAGTGTATAAATCATCCTTCACCGCCATGTACACCGCCGTCACGCAGCATCGCCAGCCATGTCGTATGAAGCTGGTGTGCGTTGGTCCAGAAGAGAAGATTGTCGGTATCCACGGTATCGGCAACGGTATGGATGAGATGCTGCAAGGCTTCGCCGTGGCGCTGAAAATGGGTGCCACCAAGAAGGACTTCGACAACACCGTAGCGATTCACCCCACGGCGGCTGAAGAGTTCGTTACCATGCGGTAATCCTGGTGCGCATCAATGCGCACCCTACGAAAACCTCGCACGATCGCCATAGGGTTGCCATTTATGGCGACCAGAGATAAGGCGGAATGAAATCCGCCTTTTTCACATCTGCAGCACCGGCACTTCAACCACCTGAATCGCTTGCTCACCGCTCTCAATCAGACTAAACACCCTGTCCATCATGCTTGCCACATCCTGTTTTACCATGGTGATGTCTTTGCACAGCAGCGCCACAAACGGGTCCCAGTCAAAGCAGCCGATGACGGGATGCTTATCATCCGTTAACAGATTCTCCGCGCGCAGAAACTGCACCGCCCCTTCCAGCGAAATCGTCGAATTCACAAACAGACCAAACTGCCCGACAGGATGCTGCTGAAAGTAACGTTTCAACGCGGTTTGCGCTTTTTCTGGCTCATAACCGCACAGCAGCACATTCTCTTCCGGTACCGCAATATGGCGTTCCTGATGCGCCGCCAAAAAGCCGCGCAGACGCTCTTTGCTGTTGTGGTCACTGGCGCGTCCGCCGATAAAAATCAGCGCCTGCGGGCATTTCTCCAGCAAAGTGCGCGTCAGACTCAGTGCGCCATTGAAGTTATCTGAAATGATGGAAGGAGCCAGCGAACCGGGTAGGTCCAGATTGAGCGAAGGCACGGAAGCGTTCTGGCACAGTGCAGTGATGCGATCGGGGTCAGTTGCGCCGGTCACCACCATATAATCCACTTGCCAGGACAGCATGGTTTGCACGGCTTCCAGCTCTAAATCGGGATCGCGCTGCGTGCAGGTAATCACCGGGAACAGGCCGCGATCGCGCGCCATCTGCTCAAACTTTTCCACAATCGAGCCAAAATAACGGTTGTCGTATTTCGGCACGATCATACCGATGGTTTTTGAGCGCGTTGTGCGCAGCATGCTGGCCTGCCGATTCAGCGCATAGCCCTGCTCTTGCGCAACCCGGCTCACTTTCTCGGCAGTGCTGGCACTGATGCGCCGTTTCTTCCAGTTACCACTCAAAATCGCGCTTACCGCGCTTGCCGAAACCCCTGTGAGTTCCGCCAGGTCATAAATGGTGGTTTTCTTGTTTTTGCCGATCCCCGTCACAGAACCCATCCCTTTATTGCGCATTTTGTTGCTGGTTAGAAGTGAGGGTGATAGTTGTGCTTCATCGATTGAGCACCACCTAAAACGCCATTGATAAAGGATTATAAGATGAACTCGAACCTCTTCTCCATGCATAACCCTCTCAACGGAAAAGTCGCCGCCATTACCGGCGCTGCTTCCGGAATCGGCCTTGAATGCAGCAAGGTATTGCTTCAGGCCGGTGCGAAAGTCGTTCTCATCGATCGGGACGGAGACAAGTTGCAGCAGCTGGTGGCGGAGCTGGGCCCTCGGGCACTCGCGCTGCAGATTGATCTGATGGACGGCAAACAAGTTGACGGCATTCTCGATGACATTCTCAAGCTGACGGGTCGTCTGGATATTTTCCACGCCAACGCCGGGGCCTATATCGGCGGGCCGGTGGCGGAAGGCGATCCCGAGATCTGGGACCGCGTGCTGAAACTCAATACCAGCGCCGCCTTCCGTTGTGTGCGTTCGGTGCTGCCGCATCTTATCGCCCAGAAATCGGGTGACATCATTTTCACCAGTTCCATTGCGGGCGTGGTGCCGGTGGTCTGGGAACCCATCTATACCGCGTCGAAGTTCGCGGTGCAGGCCTTTGTGCATTCAACCCGTCGTCAGGTGGCGCAGCATGGCGTGCGAGTCGGTGCGGTGTTGCCCGGCCCGGTGGTCACTGCGCTACTTGATGACTGGCCGCAAGAGAAGCTGGATGACGCGCTGGCCAACGGCAGCCTGATGCAGCCCATTGAAGTCGCGGAATCGGTGCTGTTTATGGTGACGCGATCGCCTGGCGTGACCGTGCGCGATATCGTTATTCTCCCTAACAGTGTTGACCTGTAACCGTTCGAGGTGAAGCAGCATGAGCAACGAAAAATATCTGATTGGTGTGGATGTCGGTTCTGCCAGTGCCCGTGCCGGGGTGTTTGATCGGGCGGGCAATCTGTTGGGACATGCAAAACAGCGCATCACCACCTTCCGGGCGCACGGTAATGTGGTGGAGCAATCCGCCAATGAGATTTGGCAGGCGGTGAGCCACTGCATCCGTGAGGCCATTGCAACGGCCGCCATTGATCCTAAAGCTGTAGCCGGTATCGGGTTTGACGCCACCTGTTCGCTGGTGGTAATCGATGACAATGGCCATCCGCTGCCCGTCAGCCCGCAGGGCGATGCCGAACGCAATATCATCGTGTGGATGGACCATCGCGCCACACAGCAGGCCGACGCCATCAATGCCACTGCACACCCGGTACTCGACTACGTTGGTGGCCGCATCTCGCCGGAAATGGAGATGCCAAAACTGCTGTGGCTGAAGACCCACAATCCGCAGACATTCCAGCAGGCGGCCCACTTCTTTGACCTCACCGACTACCTCAGCTGGCGCGCCACTGGCGATACGGCGCGCTCCTCCTGCACGGTGACCTGTAAATGGAACTATCTGGCGCATGA
The DNA here is from genome assembly GCF_030053355.1 of Pantoea sp. EA-12. Classification (NCBI taxonomy): domain Bacteria; kingdom Pseudomonadati; phylum Pseudomonadota; class Gammaproteobacteria; order Enterobacterales; family Erwiniaceae; genus Pantoea; species Pantoea sp. EA-12. The sequence continues at coordinate 120,299 of NZ_JASGBY010000009.1, forward strand.
GCAGCGCTGGGATGCGGACTACTTCAATGCCATCGGGCTGCCGGAATTCGCGCAGGAAAACTTTGCCCGAATTGGACAACGTATCGTTGAACCGGGTACGCCTTGCGGTAATGGATTAACCGCACAAGCCGCTGCCGATTTTGGTTTACCCGTGGGGACACCGATTGCCGCAGGCTTAATTGATGCCCATGCAGGCGGCGTGGGAACGCTGGGCGCGGATGGCCGACCGGAAGAGAAACTCGCTTACGTGTTTGGCACCTCATCCTGCACCATGACGCCGACCCGCGAAGCAGCTTTTGTGCCCGGCGTGTGGGGGCCTTACTACTCAGCGATGGTGCCCGGCTTGTGGTTAAGCGAAGGAGGACAAAGCGCGGCGGGTGCGGCCATCGATCGCCTGCTGGAGATGCATCCTGCTGCGGTCATCGCGCAGCAGGCCGCGGATGCAGCGGACCTCTCACTGCCGGTTTATCTCGCGGAGCAGGCCCGGCAAAACGCCGCCAGCGACTCGGAAACCGTGCGGCTGGTGGAAGGCCTGCATATCGTGCCGGAGTTCGCCGGCAATCGTGCCCCCTTTGGCGATCCTTATGCCCGCGCGGTGATTTGCGGTTTAGGCATGGACAATGACGTCGCGAGCCTTATCTCACTGTATATCGCAGGATTGTGCAGCCTTGGCTATGGCCTGCGGCAAATTATTGAAGCCCAAGCCAGCAAAGGGATTGTCACCCGCTCAATCGTGATCAGCGGCGGTGCCGGACAGCATCCGCTGGTACGCCAACTGTTAGCCGACAGCTGCCAACTTCCGGTGCAATCGACCCTGTGCCCGGAACCGGTGCTGCTGGGCTCGGCGATTCTGGCCGCCACCGCCAGCGGACTGTACAGCGATGTCACCTCAGCGATGCAAAGCATGACGACCCAGGAAAATAGCTGGCATCCCGAACCATTAGTTTCGGCACTGCATCATCACCGATATGACGCATTTAAATTACTGCAAAGCACGGCGCGTAATATTCGCCAGCAGGAAGACTAATATTGAGCGCCGGATATTGTCCGGTGCTCAATGATCTATTCCTCCCATTTCCCGCAAGATAAAATCCATTTTCTTCACTACTCAAGCGTAGCCTGCCGGGCTACTATTTCTGCCTTTGCTGGCGCCCTTCGCGCTGGCGTTTTTTAATGGCAGAAAGGGGAGCGTGAGCACAATGTTGACGCAGGGTGAGCAGTGGATTTGGCGTCGGGAACCGGCATGAATATCATCACTATTATTATGTCCGCGGGCAAAGCTTCGGTGGATGTTGCACTGTATACGCTTATTCCGATCATGGTGGTGATGTTATTCATCATGAAATATCTGGAAGTGAAAGGTGTACTGGATTTTGTAGTACGTCATTCCACGCCGTTATTAAAACCGTTAGGTATTACCGGGTTGGCCTTATTTGCCTTAATTCAGCTTAATTTCGTCAGCTTCGCGGCACCGCTGGCGGCATTAGCGATTATGGAAAAACGCGGCACCTCGGATCGTCATATGGCGGCGACTCTGGCGATGCTATTTGCCATGGGTCAGGCCAACGCCTTTTATCCGTTAATACCCGCAGGACTGAACTGGAGCGCGGCACTGCTGATCTCCATCTGTGGCGGCGTGCTGGCAGCAGCGGCGACCTATCACTGCTTTGGCCGCAAGCTCTCCGATACCGCACTGTTGAATGAAGACGAAGCGGTCGCCAACAACGAAAGCAAAATGGGGCTGATTGCGATTATCAACAGCGCAGGCGCCGATGCCATCCGCCTGGCGCTGGGCTCGCTGCCGATGCTGATTCTCTCGCTGTCCGTGGTAGGCATTTTGAAAGAATCCGGCGGCATTGAAATGCTCACGCGTCTGGTCTCACCGCTGCTGGATAAACTCAACATCTCCGAAGTCTACATTTTGCCTGCACTCACCAAATGTCTGGCAGGGGGTACCGCCTACTACGGCGTGGTAGCGGGGTTGGTGGAGAAAGGTCTGTACAGTGCCCACAACATCAATGCGTCGGCCGGTTTGCTGATTCAGACCTTTGACCTGCCCGGCATTGGCATCTTCCTTGGGCTATCGAGCCGTTTCCCTCGTCTTTTCCGCTTCGCGGTGCCGGGTATCATCCTCGGTATCGCACTGCGAGGTGTGGCACACGCCATGCTGTTTTAATTATCCCTGGCGCTGAAATGCCTTTTCAGCGCCAGATTTTAAATAACACTACAGTTTTCAGGCGTTATTTAAAATTAACCCTATACATTCCATCGCTATTTTCATCAGTTGCAAACCTTTTAATTATCGTACTATTATCCTCAGCATGGTTTTCCAAAAATAATTAATCCAGATCCATTAAAGGGTTAATTAATACCTTAATTTCATTGCAGGTAATCGTCCTGCATATTTACTATTGATACGCAGATAGGGTAGATCCATGAGCGGTAAACAAATAACCTGGAATGGCGGGTTACAGCCTGAAGCCATCGAGATTTTGTCACAGGACGGCGGCATGATTGTGAGCCCAACCAAAGTGGGTTACATCATCATGACCTCCGATAAAGCCGGGCTGGAGCGCAAGTTTGAAGCCAAGCAGCGCAAGCGCAACAAGCCGGGCGTGGTGCTGTGCGGCTCACTGGAACAACTGCGTTCACTGGCCCAATTAACGCCAGAAATTGATCAGATTTATCAGCAACATTGGGATCAGGATATTTTACTGGGCTGTATTTTACCGTGGCGCGAAGATGCGCTGTCGCGTATTCCGGATGATGGCTCAAAGGAGCTGATGATGGATGGACGCCAGACCAGCTGCTTCGTGATTAAATTTGGTCGTCCCGGTGAAAATATTGCGAAAGCGCTGTGGGAAGATCACGGGAAATTCTCTTTCGCCAGTTCAGCCAATCCATCAGGTCAGGGAAACCGTGGTTTAGTTGAGGGTATTGGTGAGCGTATTGCATCGCGTGCTGATTTAATTATCGAAGCCAATGATTACGTGAAATCGATTCAGCCTAACGACGCCAATAAAGTGCGCTACGAACAGGGCGTGATGGTGTCGATGGTCGATAGTGAAGGTCGCCTGATCCCGCAACAAAACGGTGAACGTAAAATTACGCCGTGCCCGGTGCTGATCCGCAAAGGTCTGGATGTCGATAAAATCATGGCGCTGCTGTCAGATATCTTCCCATCATGGGATTACCGCCACGGTGATTACTACTGATGTGGTGAAGCCTGTTTCCTCAAAGGGGAAACAGGCGACACGGGTTACCACTCGACGGTAATTTTGCCGAAGTGACCCGCAGCTTGCTGATGCTGGAAGGCCGCAGGCAGCTCACCCAACGCACCGTAGCTGTCGCTGATCACCGGGCGAATACCGGTTTGTTCCAGCGCCCGCACAAAGTCCTGCTGCTGGCGGCGATGACCGACAATCAACCCCTGGATACGCGCCTGTTTCGCCATCAGTTGCGCGGTCGGCACAGAACCTTCGAATCCGGTTAACACCCCAATCAAAGCAATATGGCCGCCCACGCGCACCGCCTCAATCGACTGCGCCATGGTGCCCGGCCCGCCGAGTTCAATCACCACATCCGCGCCTCTGCCATCAGTGAGCTGTTGCACGGCTTTGCCCCACTCCGGCGTGCTGCGATAGTTGATACCTGCATCTGCACCTAACTCTTGCGCCCTCGCCAGCTTCTCATCTGAAGAGGAGGTGACAATCACGCGTGCGCCCATTGCTTTCGCGATTTGCAGTGCGGTAATCGACACACCGCCGGTGCCCAGCGTCACGATGGTGTCCCCTGCTTTGATCTGTGCATCGCCCACCAGCGCGCGCCATGCCGTCAGGCCGGAGGTGGTGATGGTCGCCGCTTCCGCATGCCGCCAGCCACGAGGGGCCAGCGTGAAGTGCTGAGCCGGACGCACCACCACTTCAGCCGCAAAGCCATCGGCACCATCACCAGGCGTCTGGGTAAAATTGCCGACCTGTGCGAAAGGCAAACCATCTTGCCACTGCGGAAAGAAGCAGGAGACCACGTGGTCGCCAGGCTTAAATTCGGTGACGCCTGCGCCGACTTCTTCCACCACGCCCGCGCCGTCCGCCATCATGATGCGATCTTGCGCAGTGGGGATCGATCCGTTTGCCACCAGCAGATCGTGGAAATTGAGTGAGGTCGCGTGGATCGCTACCCGGATCTCGCCAGCACCCGGTTTGCCGGGATCGGGCAGATCGGTGAGTTGCAGCTGGTCTAAACCGCCAGGTTGTTTGAGGATCATCGCTTGCATGGTTGCTGTTCTCCTTATTGAAGCACGCATAAATGACTTCGCACCGTTGTTGTAGCGGCGCGATTTATCGCGCTGGGTTTAAAAAACGCGCAATAAATTACGCCTCCACCCTTCGTGCAGGCCTTTAAACTGTGTGCTTAGTGTGGCAGCGATGCCCGCTCCTTGCCTGTTACAATGTGCGGTTTGCGCCTCAGCGTTTTAACCTGAAACATCCGCGCCATAGGCGATCGCTTTTTGCGCGCGCAGCTCCGCCAACCGACGCGCCAGCGCCGCTTCGATATTGTCGTAAGCCGTGCTGCCAAGGGCTAAACGCAGTGGCATGGCTGCTTGATCCAGCGTGGCGATCATCGCGGTAACCGATTTTGCTGCATCCCCTTTGATGGCGAAATCACCAGACATGATCGCCCGGCGCAACTGGCCAGACGCCGAGTCGTGATAAGCCTCCAGCGCATCCGCAATATCCAGACCCGCACCAAAGTTAGTGGCGGTTGGGCCCGGCTCAACCAGCAGGAAATCAATGCCAAAACTGGCCACCTCCTGACGCACCGCCTCAACAAAGCCTTCAATGCCCCATTTGCTGGCGTGATACAGGCTAAAGTTAGGATACGCCACCTGCCCGCCTTCAGAAGAAACCTGCGCGATGCGTCCTCCGCCCTGCTGGCGTAACAGCGGAATCACCGCGCGAATCAGCTGGATGGAACCGGTAAGATTGGTGGCGATCTGGCGATCGATCTGCGCATCACTCAACTCTTCCGCCGCGCCAAACAAACCGTAGGCGGCATTACTCACCACCACGTCAACGCGCTCCACTTGTGCAAAGGCTTGGGCAACCACAGGCGCGATGCTGACGGTGTTGGCCAAATCCAGCGAAATCACCTGTAACTGCTCGCCATATCGCGCCTGCAGATCCGCCATTGCAGCGGTGCGGCGCACGCAGGCCAGCACACGATCGCCACGCGCCAACAAATCTTCACTCATTAAACGGCCCAGCCCGCTGCTGGCACCGGTGATTAACCAGGTTTTCATTTTGACGTCCTCTTATTGAAAACCTGATAGTAGATCGCTTTACTGGTGGTCATAATCTCCCCAATCGCGCATGACCTGGTGAGGAAAAGCCACCAATGAGAAGACCCTCCTGGCAAGAACTGCAAGCCATTAAAACGCTGAGTGAACAGCGCAGCTTTCGCCGTGCCGCCGAGATGCTTGGCCTGAAACGCTCTTCACTCAGCCATCTGGTGAAAACGCTGGAACACAATCTTGGGGTGCAGTTGTTTCAGCGCACTACGCGCAGCGTGTCACTCACCGATGCCGGACAGCAGTTACTCGATCGACTCGCCCCACTGCTGAATGAGATGGATGAGGTGCTGCACGATGTCAGCGCGCGCCGCCAGCAGCATGCGGGCACGTTGCGCATCAGCGCCAGCGACGCGGCAATCACTGTCCTGCTGGAAAAAGTGGTGCCCGACTTCAGCCGTGACTATCCCAACATCCAACTCGACTTCGCCGCCCAGGGTGCACTGGTGGATATCACCGCAGCCGGATTCGATGCCGGTATTCGCTTAGTGGAAGATGTGCCGCAGGATATGGTGGCGATTCATTTAGGCGGCCCACTGAGCTTTATGACAGTCGCCGCACCGGCCTATCTGGCTGCACATCCGTTAGTGCAGCAACCGCAGGATTTATTGCAACAGCAGTGTATTCGGCATCGTTTGCCCAGTGGGAAACGCTATCGCTGGGAGTATGAAAAAGCAGGAGAAAGATGTGAGATCGATGTGCCAGGCATTATCACCCTGGATAACAACGCGCTGATGACCAGTGCGGCCATCAGCGGATTGGGCATTGCTTATGTGCCGTCGCTTTACGCCGAAATGGCGCTTCAATCTGGTCAGTTAGTCGAGCTACTGGCCGACTGGCGGGTGCAGTCGGCAGGCATGGCATTGTGGTTCCCGCCCAACCAGCATCAGTCGATGGCGCTGCGGCTGTTTATCGATGCGCTGAAAATCAGCCTGCCGCGCCAGTCGTGACTCAAGCCTGACGCTGTGGCGCTTTGTGCACCATGGTGTAAGCGTAGTCCACGCCCATGCCGTAAGCGCCGCTGTGTTCACGCACCAGATCCATCACTGCATCGTAGGTCTCTTTGCGTGACCAGTCACGCTGGTACTCCAGTAACACTTGCTGCCAGGTCACTGGCACCGCGCCCGCCTGCACCATACGCTGCACAGAACGTTCGTGGGCATCGACGCTGGTGCCGCCAGAAGTATCGGTCACTACGTAAACTTCGTAGCCCTCTTTCAGCGCCATCAGGGCCGGGAAGGTCAGGCACACTTCGGTCCAGAGCGCGGAGATAATCAGCTTCTTGCGACCGGTTTTCTTCACCGCCTCAACGAATTTGGCATCTTCCCATGAGTTCATAGAAGTACGCTCAATCGGTTTCGATTCCGGGTGCACCGCCAGCAGTTCTGGCCAGATGTAGCCGCTGAAGCTTTCGGTTTCTACGGAGGTATAAATCACCGGCACGTCGAAAATCTTGCCCGCTTTGGCCAGGGCAACGGTGTTATTTTTGAGCTGCTGGCGATCAATGTTAGCGACACCAAAAGACATCTGCGGCTGATGGTCGATGAAGATCAAAGTTGAGTTCTGTGGGTCGAGCAGGTCGAGTTTAGACATGATTTATTCCTCAAAGGTATCGTTAAATTTGTGTGTTGTGCTGCTGGAATAAACTTTAGAGAAAGGGGCGAAGAAGAGATAACGCAAAGAATTTTACAACTTGTTCAAACTGTTTTTAGAAAGTTGATTTACAAGAATAAATACGCCTTAAACACCCCATTTTCAGCGTAAAAACACCCGATATGCACATTGCCTCCACGGCAAAAACGGGCGTAACCTGTGCAGACAAAATCATAAAAAAACACCATCGCAAAAATGATCGTACGTCCTCATCAACACTGGTTCCTCCGGCTGTTTGACTGGCACGGCTCGGTGCTGAGTAGCATTGTCTTTCGCCTGTCGCTCAACTTACTGATGTCGGTGGCCGCCATCATCGGCTATCCGTGGTACTCCACCTTTGGCATTCACCTCACTACCGCCCCCTTTAGCCTGATTGGGGTGTCGATCGCCATCTTCCTCGGCTTTCGCAACAACGCCAGTTATGCGCGTTTTATCGAGGCTCGCACGCTGTGGGGCAATATGCATATCACCCAGCGCTCACTGCTGCGGCAGATAAAATGTCTGCGTGGCATCAGTGAAGCGCAGGTGCAGGAATTTATTGGGCTGCAGCTGGCCTTTAGTTGGGCGCTGAAACATCGCTTACGCGAAACCGATGCAAAGGCTGACTTAGCACGTTTGTTGCCAGAAAAATGGCACAGCGCGGTGCTGGGCCATCCGATGCCCACCTCTCAAACGTTGTTGTGCATGGGTGAATGGCTGGCGCAGCGGCGTGATGAAGGTCTGGTGTCGGATATTGTCTGGCAGAGTATTGATGAGAATCTCAGCCATCTGTCGGCTTATCTGGGAGGCTGCGATCGTCTGGCAGGCACACCGATTCCGTTCGCCTACAGCTTGATTCTGCATCGCACGGTTTATCTGTTCTGTACGTTATTGCCGTTCGCGCTGGTGGCGGATTTGCATCTGATGACGCCACTGGTATCGGTGTTTATTTCTTACACCTTCCTGTCACTGGAGTCGCTGGCGGAGGAGTTAGAAGATCCGTTCGGCACCGCTCCAAATCATCTGCCGCTGGATGCGCTGTGCGTGAATATCGAACGTAATTTGAAGGCGATGAATAATGATTTTCCGTTGCCGGAAGCGCACCAGCCAGATAAGCATTTTAATTTGACGTAACGAGATGGCCATCCTGGTGCGCATAAATGCGCACCCTACGAAAACTGTGCACAATCGTCGTAGGCATTCCATTTCTGCACACCCAACGCTGTTGTAGGGTCGCCAATTATGGCGACCTGCCACGCGTTAATTCTGCTTATCCAGCCACCGCACATACGCCTGATCCCAGAGCGCGGATGGCGTACCCGCTTTACCCAGACCAAAACCGTGCCCGCCACTGCTGAGTTCAATCAATTCCACCGGCACGCGCATACGGCGGCAGGCATCGCGCATCATTTCAGTGTTATGAGGATTAGAGGTGTGATCGTCTTCCGCCTGCGCCAGGAAGGTGGGCGGATAAGCGCGGGTGACATAGTTCTGCACCGACCAGTTCGCTTCCTGGGTTGGCGTCGCGTGGTCGCCCACCATCATCAGATGCGTTTTGGTGTTCTGGTACGGTGCTTCAAGGGTGATCACCGGGTAGATCAGCCCCACGCTGTCGACGGTTGGGCGAATTTGATCGAGCGGGTCCTGCGCAGGATAGGTGATAAAGTCGGGGCGTGCTGCAGCCATACCGAGCAGGTGTCCACCGGCAGAAAAGCCGAGCAGATGCACTTTTCGCTCCATCGAACGCACCAGACGGATAGCGCGCTGAGCATCCTGCAATGGCGCGAGATTGCCCGCCTGCCACTTCTCACCCGGCAAACGATAACTCAGTACATACACGGTATAACCATTGGCATTTAACCAACGCGCCACGGGCCAGGCTTCACGGCCCATCCCGATAAAGCGATAACCGCCGCCTGCCGCCACAATCACCGCTTCGCCATTGGGATTTTCCGGGCGGAAACGTTGAATCGCTGGAGAAACGATGTTGGTCCAGGAGCCATTCATACTGACTTTCAGCAGACCAGACGGCCCGCCGCCGCCCGGTGGATCATCGGGCCATAAGGGAATGATGTCATCACGCGCAAAGAGTTTGCCCGTGGTCATTGAGAGGACGGTAGCCCCGGTTGCCAGCAAAAAGTGACGCCGTGAAAGTTTCATGCCCAGTCGCCAGTATTGAAGATATTTGTCAGCCTTGTGGGCTGAGTCTCGTTATGTGATGCGTGTCGACTTTCGACGCTGGCGATTATGTACGCATTTTGTACAAAAAATCCATAAAAAAACGCGCCAGAAAAGGCGCGTATTCTGGCGATAAAAACTTTTAATCCTGCTGCTGGAATTGGGTCATCACTGTTTGCTCACATTGCTGCTGGTTGTGCCGCAGCTGCGCGCGCTCATCATCGCCCAGCTCCAACCACGCACTGATCACTTCCTGCGCGGTCTCTTCATTGAATTCGGGCTTATCCACCGCTGAAGAGGACTGGCTGGCCGCCAGCTGAGACTTCATCTTCGCGGTGTAAGTATCCAGATCGCTGGCCTTTTTTTCCGTGCTAACGATATGACACAGCTGGCTGGCGTAGACATTTTCCATCTGATTATCATCACCCTCGGCAGCCAGCACGCTGGCGGACAGAGAAAGTCCCACAAGAGCAAACAGAAACGCTTTCATAACAGGCTCCAGTAATTTCCAGAAAATCACTTTTGATTGTGTTGTGCGCGTGCCGCCTGACGGGCTGCACGCCAGTTTAATAACGGCGTCACCGTGATGCCGTGCAGCACAATGCTGCATACCACTAACGTCAACGCCATATCTACCATTTGCTCCGCCTGCGGGCCATGAAGGCCATGTACCCAGGCGTAAGCGATGTAGTTGATACTACCGATGCCACGAATGCCCAGCCAGCCAATTAACAAGCGGCGCATCAAGGGGATTTCACAGCGCCAGGTGGTGATCCACACCGCCAGCGGCCGCACCACCACAAACAACAGCAGCGCCAGGCCAATGCCTGTCAGGTTCCAGTGCTGCGCCAGCGTGATACCCAGCACTACCATCATACCCGCCGCCAGTAGGCGCTCGATGGTATCACCAAATGACAATGCATCACCGATCACCAAACCCACTGATTTCACCATACCGCTGCCGCCGTGCGCCAGACGCTGGTTAGGGTTAACGCGTGCCTCAGCAGGCAAGTATTGCTCTTCTTCTGACACCGCCTCTTGCGGATAGTGCTTCACCACCCGCAATTCTGCGCGTCGCAGACCGACACCCGCCGCGAACGTCGCCAGAAAGCCAGAGGCATCCAGCGCTTGTGCTGCCGCATAGCTCAGTGCAATTAACGCCAGAGCGAGGAAGTCATTGGGGGCGATGTCTTGATGGGCACTGCGTAGATGGGTGGTTAACTGGCCGATGACGCGTCCCAGCAGATAACCGATGCCCAACCCACCCGCGATGGCCCACAGCACGTCTTTTAATGCCCATGCGCTAAGATGGCTGACACTCAGCGATTCGGGCGCGAGTATTAACAGCGCCAGCATCAATAACGGCAGCGCTGAGCCATCATTCATGCCGGCTTCACTGGAGAGTGCCACGCGCAGAGCATCATCATCACGCGCATCGTTCACCGATATCAGGCTGGCGAGCACCGGATCGGTTGGCGCAACAATCGCGCCAAATGCCAGCGACAGCGCCCAGTCAAAACCCGTGATCCAGTGCACCAGCAGCGTCATGCCACCTACGGTGAGCAGCATGGCCGGAAAAGCTAAGCGCACACCCACTCGCCAGGCATGCGCAGTGAGCGGCAAACGTAGCTTAAGCCCGGTGATAAACAGTGAGGCGGCCATGGCGATTTCGGTCAGGTGAGCGGCCAGACTGGCGTGGCCGATAATGTCGAGTTGCAACAGATTGAACATCCACGGGCCGCACAAGATGCCCGCGAACAGGTAAAGCCCAAACGCAGTCACTGGCCCACGGTGAATCCAACCGGAAGCCAGTGACATCAGAAGTAGCAGACCACCGGTGGCGGCAGTCCAGGCCAGGAAGTTCATAACGCTCCGTTTTTAAATCATATCCTCCCTTAAGCCTGGCACAGGAATACCAATCAGTTTTTCAGGTGGCGGCTCGCCAGACGGATCATCAAGGCAAGCGCTGCAGCCAGCGTTGAGAGTGCGACCACACCGGTCCAGCCAAAGTGAGCCAGCGCCAGACTGCCCAGTGCCGCGCCCGTAGCCATGCCGATAAACACCACGGTAAACATCAACGCATTCAATCGGCTACGCGCTTCAGGTGCCAGGCTGTATACCAGCGTCTGATGCGCCACCAGCGTGGCCTGCACACCCAAATCGAAGCCCACCGTACTGATGATAATCAGACCAATCTGTGCCGGAACCGGTAAAACTGGCAGCAGGAACATCAGGGCAAATGACACCATCACCAGCGAGGCACCGTACTGCGTGACACGCGCTGGGCCAATGCGGTCCGCCACACTGCCCGCCAACGGCGCTGCCAGCGCACCTGCTGCGCCTGCCAGGCCGAATGCCCCCGCCACGGCGCTGTCAAAATGGAATTTATCACTCAGCATCAACGCCAGCGTTGACCAGAAAGCGCTAAAGCCTACCGACAGCAGCCCTTGCGCTATCGCGGCACGACGCAGTGTCTGGTGATGCTGCCACAGGTGCGCCAGCGACAGCAGCAGACGCGGGTAGCTCACCGACGTGCCGGGTTTGAAGCGGGGCAGTACCCGCCACAACGCCAGGCTGATCAGCAACACCGCGCCTGCCGCCACCAGGTACATGGTGCGCCAGCCAAAATATTCCGCCACCACGCCACTGACGACGCGTGACAGCAGAATCCCCACCAGCAAGCCGGTCATCACCGTGCCAACAGTTTTCCCGCGACTGCGCTCCGGCGCGAGTGCGGCTGACGCCGGGACGATATCCTGCGCCACGGTGGCGGTTAAGCCGGTGACAAAGCTGGCAATCAGCAATGCATTCAAGCCACCAGAAAAGCCACACAGCAGCAGCGCGGCCATCAGCAGCAGACCTTTAATCAGGATGATGGTGCGGCGGTCATGGCGGTCACCGAGCGGTGCCAGCAACAGAATGCCAAGCGCATATCCGGCCTGAGTCAGCATCGGCACCATGCCCACGCTGCCGATACCGACGTTAAATTGTTTGCTAATGATATCCAGCATCGGTTGGCTGTAGTAAATCGATGCCACGCTGAGCCCGGCACCCGCCGCGAGCGTAAACACCAGCGGTGCCGGTAGTTTTTCCGCTGGCATGGCAGAAGATTGCGAAATGGCTGACATATTGGTTTCCCCCGTGAAAGTGCGCTTATTAAAGCGCGTTGCCGCCATACGCGGTAGACTGCTCAAACACAGAACTGTTATGCATGGTGCGTATGAGCAATTCAGCCAGTATTGACCGCATTGAACTGATGCAAACTTTTATACGTATTGTCGAGAGCGGCTCGCTTTCCGCAGCCGCCGTGCAGCTGGGCACCACGCAGCCCACCATCAGCCGTCGATTACAGGCGCTGGAACAACGGTTGGGTCTGAAGTTGATCCTACGCACCACGCATGCTCTGAAACTTACTGACGATGGTGAGCGCTGCTATGCGCAGGCCCGACAGTTACTGGCAACCTGGCATGCACTGGAGGATGAACTCACCGGTTCCAGTGACGATCCGATAGGCACGCTGCGGGTCCGTGCACCGCACGCCTTTGGCCAGGACCAGTTGATTGATCCGTTGGTGGATTATCTGCAGCGCTATCCGCGCCTGACGGTGGAGTGGATGCTCAATGACCGCACGCCAGACTTCATTAGTGAGAACGTTGACTGCGCCATCCAGGTCGGCGTGGTGAGCGATCCCTCCCTGGTGGCAATTTTGCTGGCTGAAGTACCGCGTTTTGTGGTCGCCTCCCCGTCACTGCTGGCGCAGCATCCGCCGATTGCCGAGGTGACACAGCTCACCGAACTCCCCTGGCTGGCACTGACCAGCTTCTACCGTAATGAACTGATGCTGCAGCGGTGGAGTGACAGCCAGGCGGTGAACCTGGCGATTGCGCCACGTCTGGCTAGCGACAGCCTGTACGCCATTCGCAAAGCGGCACTGGCTGGTATGGGCGCAGCGATTCTTTCTTCGTGGGTGGTGCAAGAGGATTTAGCGAAAGGGGCGTTGGTTCAGCTGGTGCCCGAGTGGCAAGCCCCGCCGCTGCCGGTGTGGCTGACCTATCCGTGGGCCAGTTATTATCCCGCCAGGATGCGCCATTTTTTCGCGATGATCAGAGATGTGATGCCGAAACTGGCGGGGACACAACCGGTGTTGAAATGATGGGAGCGAGGGAATGGCATCCCTCACCCCAGCCCTCTCCCGCAAGCGGGCGAGGGAGCTACCCGAGCGTTGGGGCAGAGTGAGTGCATAACTCAATAACCACGCTGAACGGCCCCCTCTACCGCTTGCGGGAGAGGGTTAGGGTGAGGGTACCCCCACCTGCTTACTTCTTCTCCACCTTCGACATATTATCCAGCCAGCCCATCACAAAGGCCGACAGCACAAAGGTCAGGTGAATAATCACGTACCACATCAGTTTGCTGTTATCGACGTTGCGCGCGTCCATAAAGATGCGCAGCAGGTGGATCGATGAAATCGCCACAATCGAGGCCGCAACTTTGTTCTTCAGCGAGCCGGAATCCATTTTGCCCAGCCAGCTCAGCTTCTCTTTGTTCTCATCAATATCCAGCTTAGAAACAAAGTTCTCATAGCCAGAGAGCATCACCATCACCAGCAATCCGCCGACCAGTGTCATATCCACCAGCGAAAGCAGCAGCAGAATCAAATCGTTTTCCGCAATGCTGAAAATGTTGGGCAACAGGTGAATAATTTCCTGGAAAAATTTGATGGTCAGCGCCAGCAGCCCCAGCGAAAGTCCAATGTAAACCGGGGCCAACAACCAGCGCGATGTATACATCAGGTTTTCGATAAAACGTTCCATAATTTCCCATTAATCAACAAACAAGTGGTCGAGTATAACCGAACTTGTGTGAAGTTATTTCAGCCCTTCTTCAGAAATTTCAGGGGCCGCAGGCAGCGGCAGTGACAGACGAAACTCCGCGCCACCTGTCGGGCGGTTTTCCGCCCAGATGCGCCCGCGATGGGATTCAATGATGGTTTTGCTGATCGCCAAACCCAGCCCGACACCCGGCACAGCGGACTCCTTATCCCCACGCGCGAATTTATCGAAAATACGCGTCAGGTTTTCTGCCGCGATACCCGGACCGTTATCCCACACCGCAATCTCCAGCCGATCGTTATCACGCCATGCGCGAATGCCGTGCTGTGCCGCGTTGCCGGCATACTTCAGACTGTTTTCGATCAGGTTGGTGAATACGCGTTCCAGCATGGCGCTGTCGCCTTTGATCAGCACCAGCTCTGGCGGCAGATCGAGTGTAAAATCGTGCCCTTTCAGCGACGGTCCCATGCTGCTTAATGCACCGCCAATCACCTCATCCAGCGCCACCCACTCATCACGCAGGTTAAGGCCACCGGACTGGATACGCGCCATATCCAGCATGTTGCTTACCAGCCGAATGGTGCTGAGCGTCTGTTCGCGAATTTGATTGGCTTGTCCGACATATTTTGAGTCTTCCCCCGCCAAATCGAGCATCAGCATCTCAGCCTGACCAAACAGCACCGTCAGCGGCGTGCGCAGGTCGTGTGACAGCGCGGACAGCAAGGCATTGCGCAGTTGCTCACGCTCTGCTGCCAGGCGTGAAGCCGCCTCACTCTGCGACAGCGCCATACGTTCTAGCGCGTTGGCGATCAGCACAGTAAAGGTTTCCACCAGACGCTGCTGTTCTGGGATCATCAGTTGGCGCAGGTTTTCCGGCTCCACCACCAGCAAGCCGCGACAGTGATTGCCGCTCTTCAACGGCAGGATTTGATAAGGTACGGCGGGCAGTGTGTCCGTGCCCGCTCCCGCTGGTTGCGCCTTGCTGAAACTCCATTTCGCGATACCGAGATCCGGCGGTGTGCCGATGCTGCTCTCACCGACCGCCTGCAACTCGCCCTGCTCATCCGGCAGCAACAGCTGGCTGCGCGCCTGCAGGGTGACATCAATCACCCGCTGGCTGGTGGCGGCGATATCCTGTGGGGTAAGCGCGCTGCCCAGCGATTTCGCCATTTCATACAGGTGTCGCGCACGCTGTTCACGATAGCGCGCCACTTTGGCCTGATAACGCACGCCAGCAGTCAGATTCCCGACAATCACCCCCACCGCCAGCATCACCGCAAAGGTCACCAGATACTGCAAATCCGACACCGCCACCGTACCGGTGGGGGCCACAAAGAACAGGTCGAAGGCGAGGATGTTGATTACCGTGGCAAACACCGATGGCCAGCGCCCGAAGCGCAACGCCACCAGCACTACCGCCAGCAGGTAAATCATTACGGCATTGGCAGGATCGAACTCCACCAGCAGCCTGCGCCCCACAATAGTGACCAAAATACACAGCGCAATCGCCATCAGGCAGCCACGCAGATGCAGCCGCCACTTATCACTGCTGGCCGGTTTTCCTCCCAGCGGATGCGGCGCATCGCGCACCGGTTCATCTAATGCCACCACCAGCAAATCGAGATCGGGGCCGAGTTGGCCCAGACGCTGCGCAAAACTGTCGCGCCGCCAGCGCCGCTGCGGCTGGCGTCCGGTAACAATTTTGCCGAGGTTGTGCTCGCGGGCGTAGCGCAGCACCGCTCGCGCTTCATCAGGATCGGACAAGGTGGCGGTTTCAGCCCCCAGCTCCTGTGCCAGTTGCAGGGTGCGCAAAATCCCGCGCCGACGCGCTTCCGGCAGGCGATTCAGGCGTGGCGTTTCAACATAGACCGCATGCCATTCGCTGCCAAGGCGAGCGGCTAATCGTGCCGCAGTACGCACCAGTTTCTCGCTGCCGGTGTCATCACCGATGCACAACAGGATGGCATCACGCGTGTGCCACACTTTGTCGCGGCCCTGCTGATCGCGCCAGGCACGCATCTGGTCATCCACGCGGTCTGCCGTGCGGCGCAGCGCCAGTTCTCGCAGGGCAAACAGGTTGCCTTTACGGAAGAAGTTTTCAATCGCACGTTCGGCGCGATCGCCCACGTAGACTTTGCCCTCTTTCAGCCGCTGGCGCAGATCGTCCGGTGGCAGATCCACCAGCACCACTTCATCGGCGCTATCGAAAAACGGATCGGGCACGGTTTCCCGCACCTGAATGCCCGTCACCCCGCCGACCACATCGTTGAGGCTCTCCAGATGCTGCACGTTAACGGTGGTAATCACGTCAATGCCCGCTTCCAGCAGCTCTTCGATGTCCTGCCAGCGTTTGGGATGGCGCGAGCCTTGCACATTAGTGTGCGCCAGTTCGTCCATCAGGATCACCGCAGGATGGCGTGCCAGCGCCGCATCGAGATCGAATTCTGCATGGCGTGAGCGCCCGGTGGCACGACGGGGTAATACCGCCAGACCGTTTAGCAGCGCGGCAGTCTCTTCACGACCATGGGTTTCCACCACGCCCGCCAGCACATCGAGGCCTTGCGTGCGTAGCCGCTGTGCCTCCTGCAGCATGGCAAAGGTCTTCCCTACGCCTGCACAGGCGCCGAAGTAGATTTTCAGCTTGCCGCGATGGCTGTCGCTATGGTTAAGCAGCAGCGCATCGGGGTCAGGGCGGGTGATGTCGTCGTTCATTAGTTATCCATTTTTGCGTCATTATCCCTGCAACGCATCCAGCGCCATATTCAACCGCAGCACGTTCACCGTCTCTTCACCGATAAACGGCAACAGTGGGCGTTCGGTGTTGCGGGCAATCAGCGCTTCCACATCCTTCAGCGCCATATTGCGCGCCGCGGCGATACGCGGCGCCTGCCACAGTGCTGCCTCGGGTGAAATATCCGGATCTAAACCACTCGCCGAAGCGGTGACCAACTCCACGGGCACCGCAGTGGGCGCCTGTGGGTTAGCGGTGCGCAGCGCGGCCACCCGTTCCGCCACCGCTTTATCCAGCGCCGGATTACTCGCCGCCAGATTGCTGCCACTGGAAGCCAGTGCGTTGTAAGGCGTATCGCCCGTCGCTGACGGGCGGCCCCAAAAGTGCCCCGGCTGGTTAAACAACTGCCCGATCACATCGGAGCCGCGCACTGTGCCATCTTGCTTAATCAATGACCCGTTGGCCTGCGCCGGGAACCACCACTGCGCTAAGCCGGTGGTGAGCAGCGGATAGACCGCACCGGTCAACAAAGTGAGCAGTATTAACAATACAATAGCCGGACGTAACTGACTCATTTCTCTTCTCCTTAAACCAGGCCAAACAGCGTCAGCAGCAGGTCGATGGCTTTAATACCCACAAACGGCACGACTAATCCGCCGACCCCGTAGATCCACAGGTTGCGACGCAGCAGTGCAGCGGCACTCATCGGGCGATAACTCACGCCTTTTAGCGCCAGCGGAATCAGGAACACAATTACCAGCGCGTTGAAGATCACCGCCGACAGAATCGCCGAGTTCGGTGAATGCAGCGCCATCACGTTCAGCATATTGAGCTGCGGATAGGTGGCAGCAAACGCCGCGGGGATGATGGCGAAGTACTTCGCCACGTCGTTGGCAATACTGAAAGTGGTGAGCGAGCCGCGTGTCATCAGCATCTGTTTGCCGATATGCACCACTTCCAGCAATTTGGTCGGGTTGGAGTCGAGATCGACCATGTTGCCCGCCTCTTTCGCCGCCTGGGTACCCGAGTTCATCGCCACCGCCACATCCGCTTGCGCCAGCGCAGGCGCATCGTTGGTGCCGTCGCCGGTCATCGCCACTAACCGCCCTTCGGCCTGATACTGGCGAATCAGCGCCAGCTTGGCTTCCGGCGTGGCTTCCGAGAGAAAATCATCCACGCCCGCTTCCGCCGCAATGGCTGCCGCCGTGAGCGGGTTGTCACCAGTGATCATCACGGTTTTGATGCCCATTTTGCGCAGTTCGGCGAAACGCTCTTTGATACCGCCTTTGACGATATCTTTCAGCGCCACCACGCCCAGCACCTGCGCACCTTCCGCCACCACCAGCGGTGTGCCCCCGGCACGTGCCACCTCTTCCACGCTGGCGTTGACTTCTGCCGGGAAACGACCGTGATTCGCTTCAATATGGCGGCGAACCGCGTCGACTGCGCCTTTGCGAATCAGACGATCCTGCACGTTGACGCCACTCATACGTGTCTGCGCCGAGAACGGAATAAAGCTGGCTCCCATGCTGCTGAGATCGCGCTCGCGCAGGTTAAATTTCTGCTTCGCCAATACCACGATGCTGCGCCCTTCCGGGGTTTCATCCGCCAGCGAAGCCAGCTGTGCGGCATCCGCCAACTGCTGCTCAGTGACGCCCGGCGCAGGCATAAACTGCGTGGCCTGACGGTTACCGAGTGTGATGGTGCCGGTTTTATCCAGCATCAGCACATCCACGTCACCGGCGGCTTCCACTGCGCGCCCGCTGGTGGCTATCACGTTAGCACCCAGCATGCGGCTCATCCCCGCTACCCCAATCGCCGACAGCAGGCCACCGATGGTGGTCGGAATCAGGCACACCAGCAATGCCACCAGCACCGTCACGCTGACCGGTGTGCCGCCATAGGCGGAAAATGGCCACAAGGTCGCGGTCGCCAGCAAGAACACGATGGTCAGTGACACCAGTAGAATGGTCAGCGCTATCTCGTTCGGCGTTTTGCGGCGTTTGGCGCCTTCCACCATGGCGATCATGCGATCGAGGAAGGTCTCGCCAGGGTTGACGCTGCACTGGATCACCAGCCAGTCGGAAAGAATGCGCGTACCACCAGTGACCGAAGAAAAATCGCCGCCGGATTCACGAATAACCGGAGCAGACTCCCCGGTAATCGCGCTCTCATCCACTGATGCGCCGCCCTCCAGCACTTCACCGTCACAGGGAATGATGTCTCCAGCCTCCACCAGCACCACATCACCTTTACGCAGCGTATCGGCCGCCACGCTGTGCCATGCGGCACCGTAACGCGCTTCCGCCAGCTTTTTCGCATCACTGGTTTTACTGATGCCTTTCAAACTGTTGGCCTGCGCCTTGCTGCGCCCTTCCGCCAGCGCTTCGGCGAAGTTGGCAAACAGCACGGTGAACCACAGCCAGATCGCGACACCGGCGGTAAAGCCGGCATTGCCGCTTAAATGGCCGCTCAGCATACCGATGGCCAGCAGCGAGGTCAGCACGCTGCCGAGCCACACCAGAAACATCACCGGGTTGCGCACCTGCACACGCGGGTCGAGTTTTTTCACCGCATCGAACACGGCGGTGCGCGTTAACGCCGCATCAAACAGCGCCAGTTGTTGACGACTCATGATTCCGTTATCCCTGAATGAGTTGCAGATGTTCCGCTACCGGGCCGAGTGCCAGCGCGGGGATAAAGGTCAGTGCCCCCACCAGCAATACGGTGCCAATCAGCAGCGCGATAAACAGTGGGCCGTGGGTCGGCAGCGTACCGTTGCCCACCGGCTGGATTTTCTTCGCCGCCAGCGAACCGGCAATCGCCATCACCGGAATGATGATGCCAAAGCGCCCCACCAACATGCAGAAGGCCAGCAGCAGGTTCCAGAACGGGGTATTGGCACTTAAACCGGCAAAGGCACTGCCGTTGTTGTTGGCAGCCGACGAGACGGCGTACAGCACTTCGCTGAAACCGTGAATGCCTGGGTTGGCCATCCCGGCGCGTCCGGCGTCCGTCATCATCGCCAGCGCGGTGCCCAGCAGGACCAGGGTAGGCGTCACCAGAATCGCCAGTGCGGTCATTTTCATCTCCCACACGTCGATTTTTTTCCCCATGTACTCCGGCGTGCGACCGATCATTAACCCGGCGATAAATACCCCGAGCAGCACGAACAGCAGCATGCCGTAGAGACCCGCACCCACGCCGCCGAACACCACTTCACCCAGTTGCATCAACCACATCGGCACCATGCCGCCGAGCGCGGTGAAAGAGTCATGCATGGCGTTGACCGCACCACATGAAGCAGCGGTGGTGATCACCGCAAACAGGCTGGAGTTGAGAATGCCGAAGCGCGTCTCTTTGCCTTCCATGTTGATGGCGCTGTCCGCCCCCAACGCGAGGAAGTGTGGATTGCCGCGTACCTCAGCCCACATCACCGTGATTACCGCCAGCACGAACATAATGGTCATCGCCCACAGCAGCATATGGCCCTGACGACGGTCGCCCAGATGCTGGCCGAAGGTGAAGCACAGCGCAGCCGGGATCAGGAAGATACTCAGCATCTGCACAAAGTTGGTCAGTGCGGTCGGGTTCTCAAATGGGTGGGCTGAGTTAACGTTGAAGAAGCCACCGCCGTTGGTGCCCAGCATTTTAATCGCCTCCTGAGAGGCCACCGGACCGAGCGGCAGCGTTTGCTGCGCCCCTTCCAGCGTGGTGAGGGCATGGTAAGGTTCAAAGGTCTGGATGCTGCCCTGAGAGACAAAAAACAGCGCCATCACCAGGCTGATCGGCAGCAGCACGTAGAGGGTGATGCGCGTCAAATCACGCCAGGCGTTGCCCAGCGTATCCAGTGAGCGATTGGCAAAGCCACGGATCAGCGCAAACGCCACCGCGATACCGGTCGCCGCAGACAGGAAGTTTTGCACCGTGAGCCCCGCCATCTGGCTGAAATAGCTCACCGTGCTTTCGCCCGCATAGGCCTGCCAGTTGGTGTTGGTGACAAAGCTGATTGCGGTGTTCAGTGCCAAATCCCAGCTCAGATTAGGCAAGTGCTGCGGGTTGAGCGGCAGCGTGCCTTGCAGCATCAGAATCGCCAACAGCACCACAAAACCGAGCGCATTGAACAGCAGGATAGCCAGCAGATAGTGTGGCCAGCGCATGGCCCCCCTCTCTACACCCGCCAGTCGCCACAGCACGCGTTCGGTGCGCGGCAGCAGCGGCTTGTCGGCCACCAGCAGCGCCAGAAAACGCCCCAGCGGTTGCGCCAACACCATCAGCACCAGCAGGAATACCGCAATCAGTAAAAATGCATTCGCAGCCATCAGAATGCCTCCGCATTAAGCAGGGCATAAATCAGGTAGCCCAGTAGAATAAACACCAGCACGATGCCGGCAATCACGCCCACGCTCACAGCAACCTCCAGAGGATTTGGTAGTGCTGCAAGCATGCGCGGCGCGGCATAAAGAAGGGGTAAAAAGGCAGGAATCTGGCGTAAAGAAAGTATAAAAATGCTGTGGAATTAAGCGGTTTCCAGCGCCCAGATGCGATTAAGATCGACGTTTTGCCACAGGCCGCTGTCTTCGGCACCGGTGATGCTGTCGGTACAGAATGAGTCACCGAGATCCAACTCTTCCGGTTTGACTTCGCGCTGCGCATGCAGCGACCAGAACACATGGACTTTCGGTTTCAGCAGGGATTTTTCCCCGGCCTTGACCACCAGCGCCACGCGCCCAGAGGCCAGCCGCACCAGCGACCCTACCGGATAGATACCGATGGTACGCACAAAGGCATGCAGCAGCGTATTGTCGAAGTGACCGCGCCAGCTCAGCATGTTGTGCATCGCTTCAGCGGGCGTCCAGCCTTTACGGTAAGGACGGTTGGAGGTCACCGCATCATAAACATCACACACTGCAGCCATACGCGAGAACAGCGAAATTTCCTCGCCTTTGAGACCATGTGGATAGCCAGTGCCATCGACTTTTTCATGATGGTGCAGCGCGATATCTAACAGGTCTTCACCGGCATCGGCCTCCATCAATAATTGCGCCCCGGTAATCGGGTGCTGGCGCATGATGGTGAACTCTTCTTCAGTGAGTTTTCCCGGCTTGTTGAGGATGTCCAGCGGCACGGCGGCTTTGCCGACATCGTGCAACAATCCGCCCATGCCTACACGGCGCTGTTGGTGCTCATCCAGACCGATTTTCTTGCCCAGCGAGATCATCAGTCCGCACACCGCCATCGAGTGCAGATAGGTGTAATCATCATGATTCTTCAGGCGCGCCACGCTGAGCAGTGCCGTGGGTTCACGCGTGATGGATCCGGCAATCTCATCGACCAGGTCCAGCGTGTAGTCGAGATCCAGCCCTTGCCCCATGCGCGCTTCGTTGAACATCGCCAGCACTTGCGGTTTACCTTGCTTGAACAGCGTTTGCGCTTGATCCAGCTCTTTAAAAAACGGGGTTTGGGGAATCGCTTTTTTCGGTTCAGGCTTCGCGGGTGCCTGCACCGATTTGTCGAGATCGATCCATAACTGCTGGATCCCTTCATTGCGGATCATCGCGATCTGGCGTTTATCTGTGACCAGCATTTGGTTGCGAATGCGTTTGTCCTTGAGCCACCAAACCTCCAGTTTGTGGATGAACATTCCTTGCCGCAGTTCGTCAACGGTAATCAGCTTTATCACGATATCTCTCCTTAATATCAGTGGATGGTAAGGAGAGGTATCGGCAGCTGAGCAAATAATCTTCAGGAGTGATTTGTGCTATCGGGTCGCGGCGTGATATCGCGCATAGCTTTAGCGACAGTGCGGCGGTTAAAGCGCAATATATTGCGCCGCGACATTTTATGTAGGCATGCGTGTTTGGTGCTTGTCAGGCAACCTGAATTCCACGCTGCGCTAAAAAGGTATTTAACGGCGTGACACGACTTAACTCTTCTTGGGTGCGGGCATCATTTTCCACTTCCCACTGGTCCTGATAGCGTTGCAGGTTGAGCCAGAAATCGACAGAAGTCGCAAAAACCGCCGCTAAACGGTACGCCATCTCCGTGGTCATTTTGCGGTTGTTATTGACCAATGCGCTGGCCGTATTCCTGTGTACATTCAGCATCTCAGCCAAGTCATTGACTTTAAGATGGAGGGGTTCAAGGAACTCATATTGCAGCACATCACCTACACTGGTGGGCTTACGCTTTGCCTGATTCATTTCGGCTTCTCTTCACTGTTGGTTTCCGACCACATACAGTCGTTATTGGTAGTGTCTGTAACTATGCAGGGTGTCTGTGCGGTGTGGCATAGATAAAAAATTGCTGAAGCCAATCATCTCTAAAATGTTTAATTGCACCCGTCATTTGCTTCCTGCCTGAAAGTAAAACTTGCGGGAAAGCTAATGACAGATTGCACAGCAATCAAGTGCATAATTTAACATTAAAGTCAGTATTTGAAGGGGATTACAAAAAGAATTTGGGATTCAGTAAAACATCATGAGAAGCGTGCGCAGACTCGCATGACGCAATACATTGCGCCTTGGTGTGAAGGGCTAAATCAGTGATCGCCCTACGAAAACCAGACACGATCATCGTAGGGTTGCCATTTATGGCGTAATGCTTGTCAGTTAAGGGCTCAGGCTGCTTATTGATAAGTGGCCTTTCTTTTCTGTGCGGGTCTGTGCGGGCTCTGCCGCCACTACTGCCCCCTCTGGGCCGTCCTCGCGCCGCTGACGCGGTACCTTCGACTTCCACGTCGTGCCGGACGGACCGTTCGCGGATGACCCTCCATGGTCGGCCGCGAACTGCCCCACGCCTCCCCGCGTGGGGCTCCTGGCCCAACGTAAAAGTCTCAGCGCTGTGGATAGCCCTGAGGGGGCAGCAGAGGCGTCATAGCTTCAGGCAACGTGCCCTTTTTGACAAGTCGCACTGAAGCTAATGAGCTGGCTGGGGTCGCACCGGGGCAGGCATCCGCAGCGCTGAACGGCGTGAGTATGCCAGGAGAGCCCGCAGGACGCGGGCGAAAGGTGGCGCTGGAACATGGATGTTACATCGCCACCGGTCCGTAAGGCAGACGAATGAAGTGAAGGTACCGCGTAGCGGCGTGAGGACCGCCAGCCCCGGTGCGACCCCAGACGGCGTTATCGTCAGTCGCTTAACTGACGAGCATTATGCCAATAATGGTGACCTGCAAGCCTTACACCACCCGCGTCAGCACCGCTTCGCCCTGCGAGAACGCCAGCAGGTTTTCAAATACCAGGTCGGCCATCGCTGCCATGGTTTCTACGGTGCTGCTGGCGAGGTGTGGGGTGATCACCACATCATCGCGTGTCAATAACGCTGCAGGCACTGACGGTTCCTGCTCAAAGACATCCAGACCAGCACCGGCAATCTCTCCCGCTTCAAGGGCCGCGATTAACGCCTGCTCATCCACCACGCTGCCGCGTGCGATATTGATCAGGAAGCCTTTTGGCCCTAACGCACGCAGCACCTCGGCATTCACCAGATGATGGGTCGAGGCGCCGCCCGGCAGGGTCAGCACCAAAAAATCAGCCTGCTTTGCCAGTGACAGCAGCGAATCATGCCGGGTATAAGGCACATCTGGGCGCGAGCGTGGGTTGTAAAAATGCACATCCATATCAAATGCCTGCGCGCGCTTTGCCAACTCTTTACCGATACCGCCCAGCCCAACAATGCCGCACACCTTCCCGCCCACTTTGGTGGTCAGTGGATAACGCCCCTTCGCGAGCCACTCCCCGGCGCGCACATAGCGGTCGGATGCGCTGATGCGACGCGCCACATCCAGCAGCAATGCCATACCGGTATCCGCCACACAGCTATTCAGCACTCCCGGCGTATTGGTCACCACAATGCCACGCGCTTCGGCAGCGGCGATATCAATCGCGTCATAGCCGACGCCGTTACTGCAAATCACTTTCAGATTCGGCAGTTGCGCCAGCAACGCCGCGTTTGCGCCCATCAGGGCATTGCCGCTGGTCACCAGCGCATCAATACTGGCACCGTGCTGTGCCAGCCACGCGGCCTGGTCATCCTGCTGCCACAAACGCGAGGTGGCGAAGTGCGCATCAAGGTTGTCCTGCAGCCGCTGCGGCAACAACGGGCCTTTCAGCAATACGTTAAACGGCTTTGATACCATCATGTTTCCCCTGTGTTTTATAGGATGCTACCGACGAATCTTGTTCATCACCAACGCGCTCGATGGGGCCCATCACCAGCAAGAACAGCAGTGCTGCGACAATGCAGTGTGCGCCAACGAACACCAGGCCAATACTGTAGCTGCCGGTCAAACCGACGATGATGCCGAACAGCAGCGGCGTGATAAACCCGGCCATATTGCCGATGCCGTTGAAAATCGCGCCCGCCAGGCCTACGGCTTCTTTCGGTGCGGTATCACTGACAATGGTCCAGGTGCCTGCGCCGGCCGCCACGCCCTTACCGAAGAAGGCAAACGACATAATGGCGATAATGCCCGCATTGGTCGGGATCACGGCAGCCAGAATCAGCGAGGCCGCCATCAGCATACCAACGATGTAGGGGGTTTTACGCGCCCATGACAGACTCCAGCCGTTTGCCAACAGCTTGTCAGAGATGTACCCCCCGCTGATGCCGCCGAGAAATCCAAACAGCGCCGGCGCAATAGTGGCGAAACCGGCTTCCATAATGTTCATGCCACGCGCCTGAACCAGATAGATCGGGAACCAGGTGATAAAGAAGTAGCTGAGTGCAATGATGCAATATTGCCCAATGTAGGCGCACCACAGCATGCGGTTGCTGAGCAGGGTTTTAAACATCGCTTTACTTAACGGCGGTCGTGCCTTGAGGGTTTGCGCAGAGTCGATGTCCACCAGCGCACCACCCTCCTCGATGTATTGCAACTCACTGGCGGAGACATGCGGATGCTGTTTGGGGCTGCGCATGTACCAGCTCCAGATAAACACCGCCAGCACGCCAATACCGCCCAGCACAAAGAACGGCCACTCCCAGCCGAAGCGTGATACCAGCCAGCCTGACAGCGGCGAGAAGATGGCCACGGCAAAGTATTGCGCCGAAGCAAACAGAGACGAGGCACGCCCGCGTTCCGCGCCGGGGAACCACATGATCACCGCACGCGCATTGGCCGGGAAACTGGGTGCTTCAATCAGGCCCAACGCAAAGCGCAACGCAAACATCAATACCAGCGCCATGGTCATGCCGTTGGAAAACTCCCCAATAAAGCCCATCAAAATGGTGGAAACTGACCACAGCGCCAGCGTCACGCCATAGACTTTTTTGGTGCCGAAACGGTCGAGGAACAGGCCGCCGGGGATCTGACCGATCACATATGCCCAGCTAAATGCTGACAAGATCAGACCAAGCTGGATCGCCGAAAGGCCAAACTCCTCTTTGATCGCCGATCCTGAGATCGACAGGATCGAGCGGTCGGCATAAGCCACCACGGATAAAAACAGGATCAGACAGAGGATCCAGATTCGCACATGACTATTCTGTTTACGGTTTTGACTCTGCAACATGGCTGAATTCCTCAATAAGGGAGCCTCCTGCTCCGAAGCGATGATGATCAGGAATACCGCTTAAATTTCGCTGTTCAGCCACTATAGAGAGCCTGATGCAAGCTGGTCATTGTGCGAATGGAGGAATCCATAGGTTAATTTCACCTGAGTTTTGGCATCTGCCACAACACGAGGTGCGGCGCTGCACAGATTGCCAAATAACCGGATGCTTTTGCTCTGGAATGTGCGCCAGCCCTGAGAAAAAACTTCGCAACATAACTATGAGTCTGCAAATCGTGATGCACCCGTGAGCAAAATGTGCGCTGCGCAGCAAAATCCACTCATGTCGATTGTCAGCATGATGGCCGCCTCGTAGGCTGAAAATGATTTCAATGATCCATTTTATTTTTCATTGAAATATTCATTCTAATAACAAGCTTACCCTGGAGTCCGCGATGAAAACCCTCAAGGCAATACTGTTACTTGGCCTGCTGTCCAGTTCAGCCTCTGCGCTGGCAGAAAAAATTGGCGTGTCGATGGCTTACTTCGATCAGAACTTTTTAACCATTATTCGTCACTCCATTGATAAAGAAGCCAAAGTGCGCGGACTCGATGTGCAGTTTGAAGATGCTCGCGGTGATGTCGGTCGCCAGACCGATCAGGTACAGAGTTTTATCGGCGCGGGCGTGGATGCCATCATTGTCGATCCGGTTGATTCCGCCAGCACCCCACAGCTGACCAAGCTGGCGCAGCAGGCGAAGATTCCGCTGGTGTATGTCAACCGCACGCCGGGTGATAAAACCTTGCCCGCGGGTGTGGTGTTTGTCGGTTCTGACGAGCGCGAATCCGGCACTTTACAGATGGAAGCGCTGGCGAAAATGGCCAATTACAAAGGCAATGTGGCGATCATGATCGGCAACCTGACCGATGCCGGCGCGCTGCAACGCACCAAGGATGTGGAACAGGTGGTGGCAAAATATCCGGGGATGAAAGTGGTACAGAAGCAGCCTGCCAACTATGCGCGCAACGAAGGCATGGACCTGATGAACAACTGGCTCGGCAACGGCGAAGCGATTGATATTGTCGCCGCCAACAACGACGAGATGGCGATCGGGGCTGCCATGGCGCTGGCGAAAAATAACAAAAAGGTACTGGTGGGCGGGATTGATGCCACGCCGGATGGTCTGAAAGCGATGGCGCAAGGTAAAATGCAGGTCACGGTGTTCCAGGATGCCGTCGGTCAGGGCAAAGCGTCCGTGGATGCGGCGCAGAAGCTGATTAAAGGCGAGAAGATTGATTCACACGTGTGGATCCCGTTCGAGCTGGTGACCAAAGAGAATATGCAGAAGTACGTTGAAAAAAGTCAGTAACTGTTACGTGGTCGCCATCAATGGCGACCTTACAAACCCTGTAGGATGCGCATTTATGCGCATCTGGCCAAAGGCCGCAGGGACCTCAATAACGCATTTATGCGCACCGTTTCCAAGACCGCCCCTCATTTACTCCCGCAGTTTCGCCATCATCACGATGTCGTGATATTCGCCGTTACGCAGGCAGGCTTTACGCTTCACGCCCTCATGCTCAAAACCCAGGCGCTGATAGAGCCGTATCGCACGCGCATTATCGTGAAACGCTTCCAGCTCAATGCGCATCACGCCCAGCCAGTTGAACGCATAATCAATGGCGTTGCGGATCAGTTTCTCGCCAATTCCACGCCCACCAAAGGCGGGATCGACGCTGATACCGAAGCTGATGCTATGGCGCGTACGCGGGCGTTGTTCCACAAACAGCGTCAGTTCACCCACCATCTGCCCATCTAATTCAGCCACAAAGCCGATATAGCCAGCAGCATCCATATTCTCGAACTTTTTCTGCCAGTTGGCCACGCTGGGAAATGGCAGTTGCGTGGTCCAGCTATACACCTCTGGATGGCTAAAAAGACGTTGATAAGCGGCAGCATCGGCCGGTTCGCGACCGCGAATGATCAGATCCATGTCGGTAATCCCTATTTAGTTGCACTAAGCTGTTAACTCTCACCAAACGGAAAGAGTGACTTTATGTTGTATCGTCGTTTTGAACGTTTTATCAATATTTTCCAGGATGCACCAACCGATTCTCCCCCCGCCAGCGTATGGCCGTTCTATCTCTACTACCTGCGTCAGGTGTGGCCAAGCTTTGTCGCCCTGCTGATTGTCGGGCTGGCGCAGGCGCTGATTGAAGTGGCGCTGTTTAGCTATCTCAGCCGTATTATCGACCTGGTGAATCACTCCACACCCGCCACCCTTTTTACCAATAACTGGCCGGTGCTGCTGTGGATGGGCTTTGTCGCCCTAATCTTAAGGCCGGTGATCATTGCCCTGCACGATATGCTGGTACATCAAAACATTAACCCAAGCATGACCAGCATGATCCGCTGGCAGCATCACAACTATGTGCTGCGCCAGAGCCTGAACTTTTTCCAGAACGACTTCGCTGGGCGCATCGCCCAACGCATTATGCAAACCGGCAACTCACTACGCGATTCCGCAGTGCAGTTAGTGGATGCCATCTGGCATGTGGTGATTTACGCCGTGACCTCGCTGGTGCTGTTCGCCGAAGCCGACTGGCGCTTAATGATTCCGCTGATTATCTGGATCGTCGCTTACAGCGTGTCGCTGAGCTTCTTTGTGCCGCGCGTGAAGCAGCGTTCGGTGGTCTCTTCCGAGGCGCGTTCGAAACTGATGGGCACCATTGTGGATGGCTACACCAATATCGCCACCATCAAATTATTTGCCCACAACGATCTGGAGAAGCGCTACGCGCGTGAAGCGATTCAGGAGCAGACCGACAAAACCCAGCACGCCAGCCGCATGGTCACCACCATGGATATCACGCTGTC
Organism: Pantoea sp. EA-12; assembly: GCF_030053355.1. Taxonomy (NCBI): domain Bacteria; kingdom Pseudomonadati; phylum Pseudomonadota; class Gammaproteobacteria; order Enterobacterales; family Erwiniaceae; genus Pantoea; species Pantoea sp. EA-12. The sequence goes on from NZ_JASGBY010000009.1 coordinate 149,394, forward strand.
GACGCTGAACGGCCTGCTGATTGTCAGCACCTCAGCCCTGGCATTGTGGTTGTGGAGCCAGTCACTGATCAGCGTGGGCGCGATTGCGCTGGCCACCGGGTTGGTGATTCGCCTGGTGAATATGTCAGGCTGGATCATGTGGGTGGTGAACGGCATCTTCGAAAACATCGGTATGGTGCAAGATGGTTTGAACACCATCGCCCAGCCGCTGAGCGTGCAGGATGAGCCGCAGGCGAAGGAGATGCAGGTCACGCGCGGTCAGATTCGTTTTGAAGATGTGCGTTTTGATTACGGTGGCAGCCGCCAGGTGATTAATCGCCTCAATCTCACCATCAAACCCGGCGAAAAAATCGGTTTGATCGGGCCGTCCGGTGCCGGTAAATCCACAATGGTTAATCTGCTGCTGCGACTCTATGACATCAACGGCGGGCGTATCCTGATTGATGACCAGAACATCGCCGAGGTGACACAAGAGAGCCTACGCGGGCAGATTGGCATGATCACTCAGGATACCTCGCTGCTGCACCGTTCGATTCGTGAAAACCTGCTGTACGGGCGTCCGGATGCCACTGAGGATGAGCTGCAAGCGGCAATTATTCGCGCCCGCGCTGACGAGTTCATCCCGCTGCTGTCCGATCCGCAAGGCCGTACCGGGCTGGATGCGCATGTCGGTGAGCGCGGGGTGAAATTGTCCGGCGGTCAACGTCAGCGAATTGCTATCGCCCGCGTGCTGCTGAAAGATGCGCCTATTCTGATCATGGATGAGGCCACATCAGCACTGGATTCCGAAGTGGAAGCAGCGATTCAGGAGAGCCTGGAAACCCTGATGCAGGGCAAAACGGTGATTGCCATCGCGCACCGTCTTTCCACTATCGCCAAAATGGATCGCCTGGTGGTGCTGGAGAAAGGTGAAATTGTCGAGATGGGCAACCACCGCGAGCTGCTGGCGCACGGCGGTTTGTACGCGCGCTTGTGGCAGCATCAGACCGGTGGTTTTGTCGGCGCGGATTAATCGCCACGTCGATACGGCAGGGCATCGCGCGCTTCAATCGCCCAGGCGCGCATCCCTGCACGTTCCTGCACTAAATATTCTTCTACGGCTGCACGCAATCCCGGATGGCACAAGTAGTGCCATGAGTGGGTGATTTGTGGTTCAAAGCCGCGCACCAGTTTGTGCTCACCTTGTGCTCCGGCATCAAAGCGCTGCAACCCTTCGGCAATGGCGAAATCCATCCCCTGATAGAAGCAGGTTTCAAAGTGCAGGCGGTCAAACTCCGCCAGACAGCCCCAGTAGCGCCCGTAGAGCGTATTACCATCCACCAGATAAAAGGCCATGGCGGCCGGTTGGTCCTGCACGCTGGCGATGGTCACCCGTATCGAGCGCGGCATACGTTCGGCCAGCAAACTGAAAAACTGACGCGTCAGATAGGGGCGCTGCCCGCGCACCGCGTAGGTGTTGGCATAACAGGTGTAGACGAAATCCCACTGATCTTCGCTCAGCTCATCACCGCGATACCAATGAAATTCAAAGCCGCTGCTCGCCACCTGTTCGCGCTCTTTACGCAGCTGTTTACGCTTGCGCGACATCAGGGTGTCGAGGAAATCCTGAAAATCCCGATAGCCTTTGTTATGCCAGTGATACTGAATGCCAAGGCGTGCCAGCCAGTCGGGTTGTTGCGCCATGACATCGTTGGCGAACGGCGTGGTGAAGTTGATGTGCGCGCCGCTCAGGCTGTGTTGCTGTAAATAGTCAGGCATTGCGGCCAGCAGTTGGGTAATGGCGGTAGAATCCCCCAACAAACGGGCACCGGTCACCGGGCTGAAGGGGATCGCCCCCAGCCATTTCGGGTAGTAATGGATGCTAGCGCGATGGCAGGCATCCGCCCAGGCGTGGTCGAACACATACTCGCCCTGAGAATTGCGTTTTCGATAGCCCGGTAGCGCCGCGCTGAGCGTGCCATTTTCACGCCACAGCAGGTGATCGGGCTGCCAGCCATTTTCTGGCCGCACGCAACCACTCTCTTCCAGAGTGAGCAGAAAGGCGTGGCGTAGAAAAGGTTGATCGTCAGGTAACAGCGCATCCCATTCGAGAGCGGAAATCTCCGCCAGCGATGACAGGTGAAGCAAAGACATTGATGGCTCCCGGCCAGCTTGAGGCGAAAGCCTAGTTCAACAGGTTTTGCGGCAGGGGAAAAGAGGCGGCGCACTGAATGCCAATCAGGGTATTAGAGCATCGGGCGGCCCAAGGGCCGCACCCTAAAACAGGAGCTGAGTTAACCGATAAGTTTTAAATCGCCTTTACGGTGGCGTTTCTGCTCATCGTAGTCATTCTCGTGGGTACCCAGGCTGAGAAGATAGATTTCCAGTTTCAGATTGACCCAACTGTAACCTAAAAGATATTGCTGCTTACCCAAGTAAAACTTATGCACCCAAAGATAGCTCAGATCACCTTTCTTGCGTTCGCCAATATCTGGGTTAGCAATGATGCGGTCGATTTCTTCATCAACGCCCTCCTTGTCCTGTTCCGTCAGGCGATTAAATGCCTTCTCGAAACGGCTGGTCTGATAAACCTCAACTTCCTGTCCGGTCTTTTCTGCGCACATATTTTTTGACCTTGCCGTTATCCATTTCTGCTTTAGCCAGTAAAATCTCATTGATAAATGAGAACGTCAGATCGGGATTATCCTCTGCAATGCGGCCAATTTTAGCCCAGTGCTCAATCTGTTTTGGCACGCTGCGGCTCATGGCTTCTGCATGAGTTCTCACATCTTCAACGAAGTCATCGTCTAAGCGAATGCTGGTTGCCATCTCTATACCTCATGTCGTCATCACCCCATACATTGTTGCAAGGGGTACTATCAATACGTCATTGCTTAACGTACAACAGATGCAATTGCGCGACATATTGTCGCATTTAGCAATTTATGATGGCATGACCATTTATCGTCCGTGATTCACGAATGTGTATACTCACCCTTTTCCCTTTACTGGAACCGCCATGGATCGTCTTGATTGTGACCGCATGTTTGTCGCGGTACTGGAAGTGGGCAGTTTTGCTGGCGCCGCTGAGCGTCTTGGCACCAGTAGCGGTCAGGCTTCAAAGCTGGTGTCACGGCTGGAGCAAGAACTGGGGGTGCAGCTGTTTAAACGCAGCACGCGTGCACTGTCGCCCACGGAAGTGGGTCGGGCCTACTATGAACGGGTGAAAACCCTGCTGGAGGCCTTCGATACGCTGGATGCCACAGTACGTGAAAACGCCACCACGCCCACCGGTCGCCTGAAAATCAGCGCGCCTGGCACGTTCGGCACCGCAGTGCTAGCCAGCGTGTTAGTGGCTTTCGCCCGTCACTATCCGTTGATTGAACTGGACGTCAATTTCTCCGATCGCGCGGTTAATATCGTCGATGAAGGCTTCGACATGGCGATTCGCATTGGCAAGCTGGATGACAGCAGCCTGATTGCCCGTCGTCTGGGTGATGTGCCGATTCGCGTGGCGGCATCGCCCGCCTACTTGCTGCAACAAGGCACGCCACAGCACTGGCGCGATCTGGCCGCCCATCAATGTATCAGCGACACCAATTTTCGCGATCCCTGGCACTGGCCGTTTGTCACACCCTGCGGGGATAGCGTCAGCATGCCGATTCGCGGCCGTTTATGTTTTTCCAATACCGAAGCCTGTTTGCAGGCGGCGATTGCCGGTTTGGGCATCGCGCGTTTGCCCGGTTTTATCGCCGCACCAGCGCTACAGCGGGGTGAAATCGTCTCGCTACTGGAAAACTTTGCTACGCCGCCGCTGGGCCTGTTTGCCCTCTATCCGCCCGCCCGCCATCTGGCGCAAAAGACCCGCTTGCTGATTGATTTCCTCGCCGAACATTTCCAGCAGCATCCACCCGGCTGATTCCTTCCAATTTGGAAGCAATGATTGTCATTTTGCCCGGATTATCACCAAACCAGCAGCGCGATATGCTGACGTCCTCATTACAGAGGAGTCGAGCGATGTTGGTAAACGGTAAGTGGAGCGCAGAGTGGCATCCGGTACAAGCCACCGATAAACAAGGCGGTTTTGTCCGTCAGACGTCCAGTTTTCGCCACTGGATCACCGCAGACGGCTCCAGTGAATTTGCTGCCGAGCCGGATCGCTATCATCTGTATGTGGCGCTGATTTGCCCGTGGGCTTCTCGCACCTTGGTGGCGCGCAGTCTGAAGGGACTGGAGGATGTCATCAGCGTATCGGTGGTGGAACCGCAGTTGGGCGCACAGGGCTGGCATTTCGGCGACTATCCCGGTTCCGACCGCGACTGGCTGAATAAGGCCGAATACATTCACGAATTGTATACCCGCGCAGATGCCGACTTTACCGGTCGCGCCACCGTCCCGGTGCTGTGGGACAAAAAGACGCAGACTATAGTGAACAACGAGTCAGCGGATATCTTGCGCATGCTGAACAGTGGATTTGGCGATCTGGCGAACAATAGCCTCGATCTTTATCCCGAGGATCTGCGTGCCGAGATCGACGCGATCAACGAATCGGTCTATCCCCGTCTGAACAATGGCGTCTATCGCACCGGTTTTGCCACCACTCAGGTGAGCTATCAGCAGGCGTTCAACGACGTATTCAGCCAGCTCGATGAGCTGGAGCAACGCTTGCAGGATGGTCGCACCTTCCTGTTGGGCGAGCGCCTGACCGAAGCGGATATTCGTCTGTTTGTTACGCTGATCCGCTTTGACGTGGCCTATCACGGCCTGTTCAAATGTAACCTGCGCCGCCTGCGCGACTATCCGCTGCTCGATCGCTATCTGAAAAGTATGCTGGCGGTTTCGGGTGTGCGTCAGACAGTTAACATCGACCATATCAAACAGGGTTATTACTCAATCAAAGCGTTGAATCCCAACGGCATTGTACCGGTTGGCCCCGATATGGCGGATTACGGTTTTTAAGGAGCAGTGGCATGGCAAAAGCATTAGTGATTTTTTTACACGGTGTCGGCAGTAATGGCGACGATCTGGCGGGGCTGGGTCACCATTGGGCCAACCTGCTGCCGGATGTGGCGTTTGCCTCGCCGAATGCGCCCTTTCCGTTTGAACATGCAATGGGTTACCAGTGGTTTAGCCTGACGGGGATCACGACAGAAAACCGTCCGGCGCGCGTACGCGAAGCGCGTGCGACCTTTGATGCGACGTTACAGCAGCTGATGGCGCAGCACGGGATGGCTGACGCCTGGGATAAAGTGATTCTGGTGGGTTTTTCTCAGGGCTCGATCATGGCGCTGGATGCGCTGGCATCGGGGCGCTACCCATTGGCTGGCGTGGTGGCGTTTTCTGGCCGCCTCTCTTTTGATGGCGCATTAACCCCGCAAGCCCATACCCCGGCACTGCTGATTCACGGCAAAGCGGATGGCGTGATTCCCTACAGCGAGACGGAATCCGCCGCGCAGCGTCTGCAGGCAGCGGGTTTGACGGTTGAAGCGCGTTATGAGGCCACCACCGGGCACACCATCTCTTCACAGGGTGCCATGCAGGCCGCGACCTTTATCGCTCAGTGCCTGCAGGACTAAAGCCAGTAGCGGTTTAGTGCCTGCCAGGCTTGTTGCGCAGCCACTTCCGGCGGCTGCGCTTTTAACTGGTCGTTAAACACTTCGATGCCCACCGGCCCACTGTAGTCGCCACTTTTCAGCTTATCGACAAAGCGTTCGACTTCAATGATGCCGTCGCCGGGCAGTAAACGCTGGTGGCGCGCATAGTTACTGAGCGCACCCGGCTCTTGCGGCGGCATCTCCGCCATATCGCACAGTTGCACCTCGTAAATCCGATCGGCGGGTATACCATCCAGCTGCGAAGCATCGCCGCCTAACGCACAGATGTGGAACAGATCGACCACCAGCCCGATATTCGGCTGATCCAGTCGTTGCAATCTTTCCCATGCCAGCGGCAGCGTATTATCGACGCTGCACCACGCCATCGGCTCATACATGATGCGCATGTTGTAACGTGCGGCTTCGGATGCCATCCAGCGCAAATCTTCATCGATACGTTCAGCCACGCAGTCTTCACGGGTGGTGGCGGGCGCCTGCAGCGTGTTGCAGCCTATCGCCTGTGCAATCTGGATAAACTGCCGCATTTCCTCGCGCTTTTGCAGCCGCAGATGATCCGGCGCACCGGTGAAATCGCGCAGCACCTGCAAGTTGGTAAAGCCGAGGGCTAACTGTTGCGCCAGCGGCGCTGTATTGGCTTCAACATCTTCCCGCCAGATCTCAACCTGCTCGAAACCCGCTGCACGTGCGGCACGCAGCTTTTGCTCAGGTTCACCGTTTAACAACACCAGGTTAAGGAATTTGGGGTTACTTCGCATCAACGGGCTCCCTAATCGTCCGGATAAATCGGTGACAGGTTCTGCTTGTCACGCCAACAGAACACCGACCAGTATCTACCTCTTAGGAGTTATTTCAAGCCCGTGATGCGCCGGGGTTTTATCCCAGCAAATTGACCACAGCAAAACCGGCAAAGGTCATCAGCAGTGAACCGATAACATGCACCATTACGCTCGACATCGCCCAGAGGTATTTTCCGGTTTGCAGCAGGCCGACAATTTCTGCGGAGAAGGTGGAGAACGTGGTTAAGCCGCCGCACAGGCCGGTGACAATCAGTAACTTCCAGAAGGGATCGATGTGCGGGTTACGCACAAAAAAGGCCAGCGCCGCGCCAATGATAAAGCCGCCCACCAGGTTTACCATCAACGTGCCCGGCGGCAGATTAGGGAACAGCGCATTAAAACGTAACGAGATCAGCCAGCGCAGCGAACAGCCCACGGCACCACCGAGCACAACAGCCAGTAACGACTTCAACATACTTTTGGAGCTCCTGAAATGAGTTACGCGCAGGGCCGCGGCAGGACAGAAAAACGCCTGACACACCGCCGTCTCCCGCGCAGGGATACGAGTGTTGTCAGGCGTCATCAGCCGTCTGTTTCCAGAACGGCGGTTGGGGAAGGTGGCACGCCATCACCTTAGCGGCATGATAATACGCTGGCGCAGCGGGGGTGACAATACGTGAGAGTACACTCGCTTTTACTTAAAAAAGGTCCTTTAACAACTCTTCTCGCGTCATCCCAGCATTCGCCGCCTTATCTTTCTCCGAGAGAGCAAGCAACATGAGTAAAGCAAAGAGTTCTGTATTACGGTGGCAATGTCCTGCTGGTGGGATAAATATCAGCGATTTTATTTTCATGTTTACTCCTGATTTATCCTCAAGTTTGTAGCACATTCATATTCTGGATATTTTCGCTTTGCTTCCATTTATACAAAATTGGAGATCCCAATGCGTACCCTGATTTTTGACACGGACATCGGTGTGGATGATGCCTTTGCGCTGGCCTACGCGGCGAAAACTCAGCAGTTGCTGGGGATTACCACGGTATTTGGCAATGTGGCGGTTGGTCAGGCGGTGAAAAATGCCCGCCTGTTTTGCCAGAAGATGGGCATTGATGCGCCAGTGTATCGAGGCTGTTCGCGTCCGCTGGCACTGGCCCCTTCTGCGCCCGCCACGCTGCACGGCATCGATGGACTGGGTGATGCCTTCAACAATCCGCACAGCGAAGAGGCACCCAGCGCGGTGCAGTTCATTATCGATAGCGTGCGCGCGCAACCGCATGCCATCACGATTGTGGCGATTGGGCCACTGACCAATATCGCCAGCGCCATCAACCAGGCGCCCGATATTATCCCGCTGGTAAAGGAGTTGGTGATCATGGGCGGTGCATTCGGCACCGACGGCCACTCCGGCAATGTGTCGCCCTTCGCCGAGTTCAATATCTGGAAAGATCCGCATGCCGCCGATCAAGTGCTGGCCTCGGCGCTGCCTGTGGTGGTGCTGCCGCTGGATGTCACCCATAAGGTGTTGATCACCGCAGAGGAAGTCCGGCAGTTAAATCAGCCGGTGCTGAGCGCGATTTGCCGTCCGTATCTGGCTTACAGCCTGCAAAAAGAGGGATTTGAGGGGATGGCTCTGCATGACACCTTGACGCTGTCATGGCTGGCATTGCCGCACGCGTTTACGGTGACCGAAGCGCCAGTGCGGGTGGTGACCGAAGGGATTAGCCGCGGTCAAACAGTACGACGCCTGAGCGCCCTCGCCTCACGTGAAGATCCGTTTGCCGGACTCCGCCCACAGCGCTTGTGCCTCGGCGTGGATGCCGAAGCCGTACGGGAACACTTTTTTGCGGCACTGCAAATGTAGGGTGCCGAATAGATGCAGCCTCACAATGCCCTTCACCACTCCGCACCTTAGCTACGAAGCAAGCTGGGGCCGCTTTGGGTCCGGCAATCCGCAGCGCTGAACGGAATGAGGAGGCCAGGAGAGCCAGCATGGATGCGGGCGAAAGGCGCAGCCGGGACAGGGAATGTCCCGTCTGCGTCGGTCCGTCAGGCTGACGAGAGAAGTGAAGGCACCGCGTGAGCGGCGCGAGGACCGCCGGACCCAAAGCGGCCCTGGCTGGCGTTATCTCATTGACAAAAGTAGCAGGCTATAACCCCGATACGCCCAATCTCAGCGTGCGAAATGAATCACACCCTTAATCAACTCACGATTATTAATCACCTCTGACTCAAAGGTTTCCGCCAGCGTGGAAAAATCGAAATGGCGATTCAGCATGATGTCGGCACGCAGCTGCCCACTCGCCATCAGTTCGCCGACTTTAGCGAAATCTTCATGGGTGGCGTTGCGGCTGCCTAATACGCTGGCTTCGCGTTTGTGGAACTCGATATCCGGGATCACCAGATCGCCTTTGTGCAAGCCAACAAACACAATGGTGCCACCGTGACGAATCAGCTTCACCGCACCGTTCATTGCTGCCGGGCTGCCGGTGGCATCGATCACTTTCGCCGCCAGTCGCCCGCCAAACTCTGCCCGCAAAGCCGCGTCAAAATCTTCGGCCAGGGGATTGAGGGTCGCTAACCCCAGTTTTTGCGCCACATGCTGACGACGCGGTTCGCTGGTATCCGCAACCACCACCTGCGCGCCCGCCGCCGCTGCAATCGCCGCGACGCCCAAACCGATTGGCCCTGCGCCCACCACCAGCACCTGCTCATCCGCTGCTACCGCCGCGCGGCGCACCGCATGGGCGCTGATGGCAAAGGGTTCAATCAATGCCGCCGCTTCCGGCGCCACCTCATCCACGGCCAGCAGATTGCTGGCCGGCACACTGAGAAACTCACAGAAGCCGCCGTCCTGGTGCACGCCAATCACCGAGATATTTTCGCAGCAGTTGGTTTTTCCGCTCAGGCAGGCATCGCATTGCTGGCATGACACATAGGGAATCAGCGCCACACGCTGCCCCACCTTAAAGCCGTTTGCCCGGCTGCCCACTTCAACCACTTCACCACAGAGTTCATGACCCAATACGCGTGGGTAGCTGAAGAACGGTTGATTTCCCGCCCAGGCGTGAATATCGGTGCCACAAATGCCAGCGGCGATGGGTTTAATCAAAATCTCGTGCGCGGCAGGCGTAGGTTTTTCACGCTGCTGCCACACCATGTTGCGCGGCTCGGCAACCACCAGGGTTTTCATTGTTGTCATGGGCTTCTCCTGTGCTGATGTCGCAGTTATGGCGAAAATCAGCGATAACCGCTTTTTGCACCTGCGGAAGTGTGAAGCAGCGCCATTTTTTTGGGCTTTGTGTGGTTTTTAATAAATAAAAAACCGGAGAACCCGATGAGTCGAAGCCAAAATTTGCGCCAGAATGTGATTAATCAAATGCTGGAGGGCATCGCCAAACGTCACATTCGTTCTCCGTTGCCACCGCAAGCAGCGCTGGCTGAAATGTTTAATATCAGCCGCACCACCGTGCGCCACACCCTGCAACATCTGCATGAGCGTGGCGTACTGGATAAAGTCGAAGAGACCTACGTTATCGTACGCGATCCCAGCGAAGACGACGGTTTTAGCGCCCTCAGCCCGCCGATCGATCAGCAGGCGCTGCAGTTCGAGCAGACGTTTTTTAACCTGATAAACCAGCGCCAGCTGATGCCCGGCGACAACTTTAGCGAGTTGCAGCTGGCACAGCAGGTGAAAGCCAGCCCGGTGGTGGTGCGCGAATTTCTGCTGCGCTTTATGCGTTACGATCTGCTGGAACCCGTGAAACGCGGGCACTGGCGCATGAAAAAGTTTGATCAGACTTACGCTGAAAACCTGTTCGAACTGCGTGAAATGCTGGAAACCCATGCCCTGACGCGCTTTCTTAATCTGCCTTCAGAGGATGAGCGCTGGATTCAGGCGCGTGATCTGTTAGATCGCCACCGGGCGATGCGCGACACCATTGCCAGCAACTATCGCCACTTTGCTGCACTGGATAAGGAGATGCATACGCTGATTCTTTCCGCCGCCAACAACCCGTTTTTCAATCAGTCACTGGAAATTATATCGGTGATTTTTCATTCGCATTATCAATGGGATGAGACCGATTTGAAGCAGCGGAATATTGTGGCACTGGAAGAGCATATGGCGATTCTGACAGCCTTGATTAGCCGCCGGGATGTGGAAGCGTTATGCGCCTTGCATAACCATCTCGGCACGGCGAAGTCATCGATGATCCGCTGTATTCGTCAGTACAATTAAAAACCGATTAAAAACCACAAAGCATAAGCGCCCGCACGAATCTGAAACATCCTCGCAACATCCCGATCGGTTTACTTCTAGTCTCCAAAGCAATCCATTGTGGCAGCACCGTTTCGCTGCCGCAGGATCCCAACAGTTGATAACGATAAGACCCCATACCTGGGAGGTTGCAATGGAAAATACATCCGCACGTGGTCGTGATACCGCACCCGCACCTGCTGCAGACGGACAAGATTTTGTCCCGGCACGCAGTGACGTAGTGCGCTCACCGCGCATTAAAAAGATTCAGGTGACGGCGATGTTGCTGCTGCTGTTTGCCGCCATCATTAACTATCTTGATCGCAGTTCGCTGTCGGTGGCAAATATGACCATCCGGGGTGAACTGGGGCTGTCAGCCACCGAGATTGGCGTGCTGCTGTCAGCCTTTTCGCTGGCTTACGGTTTAGCGCAGCTGCCCTGTGGTGCGCTGCTTGATCGTAAAGGGCCACGTATCATGCTGGCACTGGGGATGTTTATCTGGTCACTGTTCCAGGCGGCGGCCGGTCTGGTGCATAACTTCACCCAGTTTGTGCTGGTGCGTATCGGGCTCGGTATCGGTGAAGCGCCGATGAACCCGTGCGGCGTTAAAGTGATCAACGACTGGTTCAACATCAAAGATCGCGGTATGCCGATGGGCATGTTTAACGCCGCCTCGATGATCGGCTTATCCGTTGCGCCTCCGATTCTGGCCGCCATGATGCTGGTCATGGGCTGGCGTGGCATGTTCGTCACCATCGGCGTGCTCGGCATGTTCCTCGCCATCGGCTGGTATCTGATGTATCGCAACCGCGATAACAGCAAACTGAGCGGCGAAGAGATCCACTATTTGCAGGCGGGCAGTGTGGCCTCACGCAAAGAGCCGCTGAGCTTTGCCGAGTGGCGCGGCCTGTTTAAGCAGCGCACCATGTGGGGCATGATGATTGGCTTCAGCGGCATTAACTACACCGCATGGCTCTACATCGCCTGGCTGCCGGGTTATCTGCAATCCACTTATCATCTGGATCTGAAAAGCACCGGTTTGCTGGCGGCGATTCCATTCCTGTTTGGTGCAGCTGGCATGCTGTTGAATGGCTATGTGGTGGATGCACTGGTGCGTCGCGGCATGGATGCGGTGAAAGTACGTAAGGTGTCGATTGTCAGCGGCATGCTGCTGTCTGCGGCCTTCACGACCTTCGTCACCCGCGCCACAGATACCACCAGCGCCGTTACCTTGATCGGTATGGCCCTGTTCTGCATCCACTTTGCCGGGACATCGTGCTGGGGCTTGATTCACGCCAACGTCACCGCGCGAATGACGGCGTCAGTAGGCAGCATCCAGAACTTCGCCAGCTTTGTCTTCGCCTCGTTCGCGCCGGTGATCACCGGTTGGGTGCTGGATACCACAAAATCGTTTAGCCTGGCGCTGATGATCTGCGCTGGTGTAACGGTGGTGGGTGCGCTGGCGTATTTGGTGTTAGTACGTAAACCGATTACGGATGGGGTGTAATCCAGGTGCGCATTCATGCGCACCCTACAGGGATTTCACGTGATTTCGTAGGGTCGGCATTTATGCCGACCTGGTAAAAAACCGCGTTTCACACTGACGTGCAATTTCCCATAACTTGTTGCGAATCACCTGTTTTAACTGCAACGTTGACTGCGATTGCGGCTGATCGCGGCGGCTAATCAGCATCACTTCAAACGGCAGCGGCTGTGCCACCGGCAGTAACTTCAGCTGGTCGGCATAGCGGCAGGCGGTGAACAGATCCACCACGCCGACACCGCCGCCCGCCAGCACCATATCCGCAATCACCGAGTAGGTTTTAATCGACAGTGACACCGCCGGGTCCAGACCTTTATCACGCAGGGCGCGATGCAGCACCCGGCCCAGCGGGTCATGGTTCTGCATCATTAACAGGTTATTGGCGCACAGCCACTCCAGCGTGGCGGGAGCGTTATGGGTGTGGTGCTGCGGCAATAACGCCACCATCGAGGATTGAAACAGCGGCTCCGCGAGCAAATCGGCATCTACCTGCTGACCAAACACCAGTGCAAAATCGAGCTGATTATCCATGATCATCTGGCACAGCGTACTGAAGTGTTCAGTCACTAACTCCACGCTCACCGACGCCGCTTGTTGACGCCAGTTCACCAGCGCCGGGGCTAACACCATCTGACCAAAAGCATGTGCCGCACCGACACGGACAATTTGTCCCTCGCCGCGTCGCAGCTGCTCGGTTAGCTGGGTAATCGACTGCAAACGCTGGTAGAGATCTTCCACTTCCGGCAGCAAACGCCGCCCTTCTGCGGTAACAATCATCCCTTGCGCCCGCCGCTCAAACAACGCGAAACCGAGTTGCTGTTCGGCATGATTCAGCACGCGGCTGACATTCGGCTGCGACACATTCAGCAATCGCGCCGCCGCACTGATGCTGCCGGTCTGCACAATCGCCTGAAACACTTCAATATGACGCAGCCGCATGATTATTCGCCCCAGGTGGCTTCGAGCACCCGCAGCCAGTTGCCATGGCAGATTTTTTCCAGCAGCTCACGCGAATAACCGCGTGCCGCCAATGCGTTGACGATCAACGGGAAACCGGCGACATCTTTCATATCCCCCGGCATGGTCGCGCCATCCAGATCAGAGCCAAAGCCCACGCCATCTTCGCCGACTTTTTCCAGCAGATATTCCACGTGCTGCACGATGGCATCAACGGTGGTCGGTGCATGGCGGTCGCCATCTTCCCGCAGGAACGGCACTGCGAAGTTAACGCCAACAAAGCCGTGGGTTTCTTTAATCGCCGCCAGTTGACGATCGGTGAGGTTGCGCGATTGCGCGCTAATAACATGGGCATTGGAGTGGCTCGCCACCAGCGGGGCATCACTGATTTCCGCGGTATGCCAGAAGCCTTTTTCATCCATGTGCGACAGATCAACCATGATGCGGCGGCGATTACAATCGCGCACCAGCTGCTTGCCCGCTGCCGTCAAACCGTTGCCGATATCCGGTGATGAGGGGTAAAGGAACGGCACGCCATCCCCAAACTGATTCGGACGGCTCCACAGCGGCCCCAAAGTACGCAAGCCGCTGGCATAGAGAATATCCAGCAGCTCACCATGAGTATCGAGCGCTTCGGCCCCTTCCACATGCATCACCACCGCCAGCACGCCTTTCGCCATGCACTCGCGGATGTCGCGCGCGCTGCGGCAAATTTTCACCTGCCCTGCAGAAGCCTGCTCAATACGCAGCAGCAGCGCCAGCATCGAAAAAGTCGCCTCACGCGCAGCGCCAATAATTTCCTGAGGAAAATCTGAGAGGTCTGGCGCACTTCTTGCAATCAGAGGGTGTGACGGCACCCAGGTGGCAAAAATCCCACCTACCATATTTCCTTGGCGGATACGGGGAAGATCCATCTGGCCACGGCCAGTGCCCTGCAGAAATGCCTGCACCGCATCAGGCTGATGGTGCTGCCACAGTTTATTGAGCACATCGTTGTGACCGTCAAAGACCGGTATGTCGAGGTTAAGCGTGTCAGACATGTTGTATCGGTTCCATGTTCGGGAGAAAGCGCAAGCGCTGCCAATTAGCGGGGCAGGTTGCACCAAAAAGAGGCAAGCATTCAAGCGTGAAACAATTGACTTAATCCCATTATTAATCCCCCTGCACACGGGGAAAGTCAAGACATAAAAGAGCAAAATAAAATAATTTAATTTTAATAATCAATAACTTGGAGTTGTCATGGTAACCAGAAGACGTTTTCTCGCAGGATGCGCAGCCGTACCTGCTTTTTCTTATCTCAGCCTCAACACCGCGTTTGCCGATACTCCGCCCAGCATGTTGGTAATGGCCATGCAGCTCGACAACATCACCAGCCTCGACCCCCATGAAAGCTTCGAAGCCACTGGCGGGCAGATTTGCGGCAACATGTACCAGCGCTTGGTCACCCCCGACCCTCAAAAAGCGGATAAGGTCATCGGTCAGTTAGCAAAAAGCTGGGATGTCAGCAGCGATAACGCCACTTACACCTTCCACCTCGATCCGGCGGCAAAATTCGCCGACGGTACGCCACTGACGGCAGAAGACGTCGCCTATTCGATTGAACGTATCGTTAAACTGGATAAAAGCCCGGCCTTTATCATCAACCAGTTTGGCTTCACCAAAGACAACGTCACCCAGATGGTGACGGCGAAAGATGCCCATACCGTAGAAATGAAACTTGGCGCACCGGCAGCAGAAACCTTCCTGCTGTATTGCCTGTCCGCCACCGTGGGCAGCATCGTGTCTAAGAAAGCCTGTGAAGCCAATCAGCAGAACAATGACTTTGGTAATGTCTGGCTGAAGCAGCACAGCGCCGGTTCGGGAGCTTTCACCCTGCGCACCTGGAAAGCCAGTGAGACGGTGATTCTGGAGCTGAGCCCGCAATATGCCGCGCAGAGCAAGATTAAGCGCGTGATCCTCAAGCACATTGCTGACCCTGCCGCACAGGCGTTGATGGTGAAGAAAGGCGATGTCGATGCGGCTTACGATCTGACGACTGAACAACTTTTGCCGCTGAAAAACGACAGCAGCGTGTCTCTGGTGAATCAATCGCTGTCGGCCATCATGCTGATGTCGTGCAACACCAATAACGAATACCTGAAAAATCCTCAAGTGTGGCAGGCACTGAAGTGGGCGCTGGACTACGACAGCATCCAGAAAAACATCCTGTCGATGAGCTTTATCACCCATCAAAGTTTCCTGCCGAGTGGCTTCCCCGCCGCGCTGGACGACACGCCATTCCACAAAGATGTGGCGAAAGCCAAGTCACTGCTGGCAGAAGCGGGTTATCCGAACGGCTTCGAGATCACCCTCGACCACTACTCCATGCAGCCTTACCCGGATATTGCCCAGGCCATTCAGACGCAGCTGGGTGCGATTGGCATCAAAGTGTCGCTGATTGCCGCCGAGAACCGTCAGGTGTTGACCAAAATGCGTGCCCGTCAGCATCAGTTGGCGCTCACCGTGTGGGGTGCAGACTATTTCGATCCTAACTCCAACACCGAAGCTTTCTGCGTCAATACCGATAACAGCGACAACGCACGTGCGCGTACCCTGGCATGGCGCTGCAGTTGGTCTGATGAAGAGTTTAATAAGCTGACAGAACAGGCGCTGCACGAGCCGGATCCGGCCAAACGCATCGCGCTCTATCAGCAGATTCAGCAGTTAGGCCGTGAGAAGAGTCCGTTTATCTTCATGATGCAGAAGACCAAAAACGTCGCCTGCGGCAAGAATATCAAAGATGTACACATGACCGTGCTGGAGCAGTGGCCGTATGATCAGGTGAAAAAAGCCTGATGCCATTACTGAAAAAAATCGTCAGCACTCTGGGAAGCCTGGTGCTGACGCTGTTTGGTTTGTCGGTACTGACCTTCTTTATTGGTCGCGTGATGCCCACCGATCCGGTGCTGGCGGCGGTGGGTGATAACGCACCGCAGTCGGTAGTGGATCGCGTGCGGGTGGAAATGGGACTGGATCAGCCCCTCTACATTCAGTTTGGCCATTACCTCAACCAGCTGTTACATGGCGATCTGGGGAGATCGATTCTGACCTCGAATCCGGTCACCACCGATATTGCGCGCTTTTTCCCCGCCACCATGGAGCTGGCCACGGCCGCGATCATTATCGCGGCGCTGATCGGTATTCCGCTCGGCGTGTGGGCGGCAGTGCGGCAGAGCACCTGGGTGGATCAAACCATTCGCGTGGTGTGCCTGGCGGGACACTCGCTGCCGGTGTTCGTGCTGGCATTACTTAGTCTGCTGGTGTTCTACGCCGTGTTGGGCATTGCGCCCGGCCCAGGTCGGCAGGACATTATCTGGCAGGATATGGTGCCGCAGGTCACCGGATTCCTCACCATCGACTCACTGCTGGCAGGTGAGACCGATGCCTTCTGGGATGCGCTGGCGCACATGGCGCAGCCGGTGTTAATCCTCGCTTACTTCAGCATGGCCTACATCACGCGTATGACGCGCACCTTCATGCTCAATGCATTGAGCGGCGAGTTCGTGATCACCGCGCGTGCCAAGGGATTATCATCACGCCGGGTGATTTGGCGGCATGCGTTTCCTACCGTGGCCGTGCAGCTGGTGACCGTGCTGGCGCTGACCTATGCCGGTTTGCTGGAGGGTGCGGTGGTGACGGAAAACGTCTTTGCCTGGCCGGGTCTCGGCCAGTATCTCACCACTTCTCTGATGAACGCCGACATGAACCCTGTAGTGGGTGCAACGCTCCTGGTGGGCACGGTGTATGTGCTGCTCAACCTGCTGGCTGACCTTCTTTATCGACTTTGGGACCCGCGCGTAAAATGATCTTCTTCTCTCGTGACTGGCTGTTGGATGACACGCCAGCGAATCGCCGTCAGGCGGTGTGGGGCCGTCGTTATCGCCTGTGGCTCAGTCTGCGCAGCAACCCGCTGGCGATGGCTGGATTAGCGGTGATTGCCGTGATGCTACTGCTGGCGCTGTTTGCGCCGTGGTTAACGCCATTTGACCCCAGTGTACAGCATCTGGATAACCGCTTAGCCGCGCCGTCTGCGGCTCACTGGCTCGGCACCGATGAGCTGGGCCGTGATGTCTGGACGCGTATTATCTACGGCGGACGCACCACGCTGGGCATGGTGATCGCGGTGGTGGTGCTGACCGCCCCGCTCGGCCTGTTGATTGGCTGTATCGCCGGTTATGCCGGGGGGATTGTCGATAAAGCCTTGATGCGTATTACCGATATCTTCCTCGCCTTTCCGCGTTTGATTCTGGCGCTGGCGTTTGTCGCCGCTCTCAAGCCCGGCGTGGAGAGTGCGATTCTGGCGATTGCCTTAACCGCCTGGCCACCGTATGCCCGTCTGGCGCGTGCGGAAACCCTGCAGTTCCGCCACAGCGATTTTATCGCCGCCAGTCGGCTGACCGGTGCCTCGCCAATGCGCATTATCCTGCGCCACATTATGCCGTTGTGTGTGCCGAGCCTGATTGTGCGCATCACGCTGGATATGAGTTCCATCATCATCACTGCCGCCAGCCTGGGCTTCCTTGGTATGGGCGCACAGCCCCCTTCGCCTGAATGGGGCACGATGATTGCCACCGCACGCCGCTTCCTGTTCAGCGAGTGGTGGGTGCCGCTGATGCCATGTATCGCGATTTTCCTGACCTCACTGGCGTTTAACTTTCTCGGCGACGGTCTGCGTGATGTGCTGGATCCCAAGGAGCGCTAAATGTTGGTGGAAATTGAAAACCTGCGTATTGCGTTTCGCAGTCGCACGGAAACCTTTGAAGCGGTCCGCGGCGTGAGTTTTAGCGTCGGCCGCGAGAAGTTCGCCATCGTTGGCGAGAGTGGTTCGGGCAAATCCCTGACCGCACGCAGCCTGATGCAGCTCCTGCCCGGCAACGCCGAAGTGAACGCCGATGTGCTGCGTTTCGATGGTATTGATCTGCGCGGTGCCAGCGAGAAAGTGCTGCGTCAGATTCGCGGTAAGCGCGTGGGCTTTATCCTGCAGGACCCAAAATATTCGCTCAATCCGGTTATGACCATTGGACAGCAGATTGCTGAAGCCTGGCGCGAGCACAAAGGCGGCAGCCGCAAAGCCGCGATGTTGGCGGCGATTGACCTGCTGGAGCAGGTGAAGATTCGTGATGCAGCCGCAGTGGCGAAGCGCTACCCGCATGAAGTGTCGGGCGGCATGGGCCAGCGCGTGATGATTGCCATGATGCTGGCACCGGACCCGGAATTGCTGATTGCGGATGAACCCACCAGCGCACTGGATGCCACGGTGCAGGCGGAGATCCTCAAGTTGATTGACGATCTGGTGTCGGCGCGCGGTATGGGGTTGATCTTGATCAGCCACGATCTGCCGCTGGTGTCGCACTTTTGCGATCGCGTGGCGGTGATGTATGCCGGACGGATCGTCGAGCTGCTGGAGGCCGGGCAATTACAGCAGGCGCAGCATCCGTATACGCGCGGGTTGCTGGCCTGTTTGCCGTCGTTGAAACATCCTCGCGAGCGTTTGCCGGTACTACAGCGCGATGCGGCGTGGCGGGAATAATCCAGGCCTGGTAACACGGTCGCCATAAATGCCGCCCCTACAAACCCGTAGGGTGCGCATTTCTGCGCACTTGGCCAATGACCGCACGGGCCACGATGACGTATTAATGCGCACCGTGACAAAGAACATTCAGAATTAACAGGCAACTTCATGATTCAAATCGATAACCTGCGCATTGCTTTCGGCGTGCACCAGGTGGTGAAAGATGTCAGCTTTGCCGTCGCGAACGGCGAAAGCTTTGGCATGGTCGGCGAAAGCGGCTCGGGAAAATCCACCATTTTACGCGCGCTTGCTGGGCTGAATGCCGACTGGCAAGGCAGTATGCAGTTTGGCGGCATGCAGCTGAGTGCTAAACGCAGCCGCGCCTTCTATCGCCAGGTGCAGATGGTGTTTCAGGACCCGTTCGGTTCGCTGCATCCGCGTCAAACCATTGATCGCATTCTGCATGAGCCGTTATTGGTACATCAGCTTGATCGCGCGGAGCAGCGCATCAGCCAGGCATTAAGTGAAGTTGGCCTGCCTGCCGCCGTGCGTTTCCGCTACCCGCATCAACTGTCGGGCGGCCAGCGCCAGCGTGTGGCGATCGCCCGCGCCCTGATCGCCGAGCCGGAAGTGCTGCTGCTGGATGAACCGACCTCCGCGCTGGATGTGTCGGTACAGGCTGAAATCCTCAATTTACTCAGCGATCTACGCTCTGAGCGCAAACTCACTTACATTATGGTGACGCATAACCTCGCGGTGGTGACGCATCTGTGTCAACGCATTGGGGTGATGCAGCAGGGTGAGATGGTGGAGCAACTGAGCGCAGAGGATTTGCGCGCGCGGCGCATCCAACATCCGCATACCGCTCAACTCTTCGATCTCAGCATGACGCTGGAGGAACCGGCATGACCGCAAACTGGCAACAGGCCGCAGAGGTGGCACAACAGATTACCCAAAGCTGGCAGCAGCCAGGCGCGCCGGGCGGCGCCATGGTACTGTTTGATGCCCATCAGATTCACTCCACCCACTGCGCCGGGCTGGCCGACTTAGCCCAGCAAACGCCCTTCAGCGCTGACAGCGTGGTGCGATTTGCCTCGATCACCAAGCATCTGTTTGCCGCCCTGGTGACCGGGCCAGGCCGTCGCTACCTGCAACTGGAAGATACGCTTGCCCAGCATCTGCCGCAGCTCACCGGGGCTAACGGCCAGATTACCGTCGGCCAGGCGCTGGATATGAGCAGCGGCTTGCCTGACGTGCGTGAAACCCTGTCGCTGCTGGGATTGTCGGTGTACAACGCCACCAGCGCCGCAGAGTTACTGGATTTTATCGCGCAGGAAGGCGACCTCAATTACGCGCCCGGCAGCGAGATTTCATACACCAACACGGGCTATCGTCTGGTGGAGGAAGCGCTCAAAGCCAAAGGGGTGTTGTTCAACGATCTGCTGCAACAGTATGTGTGTGAGCCGCTGGATATCAATTTGATCGCGCCGGAAACCTGGTTTGATGTCGTGCCGGGGCTGGTGCCGGGATACTGGCAAAACGGCGCACAGTGGCAGCTCGCCAGCGCGGGTTTGCATCTTTCTGCCTCTGGCAGTGTCACGGGCAGCATCCACCATCTGACGCGCTGGCTGCAAAGCTTGCTGGCCGACAACGGTGCAGGCGCGGGCGTGCTGCAGCGCCTGACCGCACCACGCAGCCTGAATGATGGCCGCATCAGCGGCTATGGGCTGGGCATCACCAGCACTACGTTGGGCAGCCAGACGCTGTTTGGCCACGGTGGATCGCATGCCGGATATAAAAGTTATTTCTTGCTGCATCCGGAGTTGAAACTGGGTGTGGCGATTGTCGCGAACCGCGAGGATGTCGCGACCTCGGAAAGCGCCCTGCGCGTGATGGCGGCGCTGCTTAATCGTACACTGCCGGAGAAAGGGCACGATCTCACGCCTGGCCTGTATGTGGCGGAAGACGCCGCCGACTGGCTGGAGATCAACGGCGTGACAGCGACCTGGCTCGGTGCCGGTGAAACCTTATGGCGTGCCGATGCGCATGGCGATGCGGTCTCACTCTCCAGCACGTTTCCGATGCAGTTACGCCATGCTGGCACAGCGATTGTCGGTGAAATTGGTCATGCACCGCGTCGTTTTGTGCCGGTGCAGGCAGACCGTGCCAGCCTTGAGCAAATGCAAGGCCGCTGGTTTGCACAGCCGTGGCGCAGCGAGATGGTGATTGAAGGCGACAGCCTCATCATGGGCATCGGCCCGGCGGCGATACGCGCCAGCTTGCAATCGTTGGGAGGTGGTCGGGTGTTAGCCACCGCGCAGGACGGACCGTGGGAGAAGCGGTTTGTGATATCGCGCGAAGGCGAAGCGCTGCGGCTGCAGTTGAACCGCAGCCGCGTGGTGAGATTTTTACAGACAGCACGCCCTAAATAATTCGAGTTGCAGCACAAAAGTGCCTTACGGCGCTTTTGAACAGCGCTTGCGCTGGCCCACAGGGTGAGGCCGAAGGCCGAATCACGCGGCAAGTGGGAGAATCCCCAGGAGCTTACATGAGTAAGTGACTGGGGTGAGCACACGCAGTCAACGCAGCTGCGGCTCGAAGTATGACGGGCGCTAGGCTACGTAATGATGTAGACGGCCAATCTTCTCAATTTCCACTTCTATCTCATCACCCGGGAACATAAACAGCGGTGGCGTGCGCTTTTTCCCCACGCCGCCCGGTGAACCGGTGATGATCACATCACCTGGCGACAGTGGACTGAACGCAGAGATATATTCGATGATTTTCGCCACCGGATGCACCATGCTGGCGGTGGTGTCGTTCTGCACTTCACGCTTATTTAACCAGGTTTTAATCGCCAGCTGCTGCGGATCGGGGATCTCATCCGCGGTGGTCATCCACGGACCAAAGCCGCCGGTCTGCTGCCAGTTTTTCCCGGCGGTAAACCAGGTGAACTGCATGTCACGCACTGTGGCATCCATAAAGCAGCTGTAACCGGCCACGTACTGCAGGGCATCCGCAGCTTTGACCTGATAAGCTGCTTTACCGATGATCACCGCCAGCTCACCTTCGTAATCGAACTCTTGGGTAGTGGCCGGTTTCAGCAGCGGCTGCTCATGTCCCGCCAGTGAATCAGCAAAACGGACAAACAGCGTCGGGGCTTCAATAGTCTCCGCAAACTCTTTGCGTTTGTCAGCGTAGTTCATGCCAACACAGAACACTTTGCCAGGATTTTCTACCACTGGCAGGAAGCGGATCGCGCTGAACGGGTAATCAACCGGCTGTGTGCGAAAAGCCTCGAGGTCGCTTAGCGCGCCGCGTTGCAACAAAGATTTCAGGTCTGGGCATTCGCTGCCAAGGCGAAAACCGAGGTCAATGACGCCATCACTTAAGGCGATTCCGTAACTTTTTCTTTCCTGGTCAATAAGATAAAAACTGCAGAGCTGCATGACTGCCTCGTTGTTATATATAAATTGCGCGCAGGTTACCAAAAGCCAGCAGGAAATGCGGTACGACCTGCAAAGAATATGCCTACGACTGCGTACTCGCCAGATAGGAGAATGCACTGAGCAGGCTGATCAAGGTGCCCATCTGATCGGCACGATACCCAACGGTCACCGCATCGATGCGCGTCACACCGGGAATCAAACTGAATAAATCCGCTAATACCGGTTTGCTGGCCTGTAATTGCATCTCATAGGGTGCCGTGAGGCGTGTGGTGCTGACCTGGCGGGCGCGCTGTACGGCGGCCGTGGCGGCATGGCGAATGGCATGCTGTGCCGCCTGCGGGCTGATGGATTCGGCGCAGGTATGGGAAATCGCGCGTTTCACGCAGACGTAATCCACTGACGGATAGTGCTCCGCTATCCAACCCTGCAGCTGATCATCACCACTGACTAACCACAGCGGCGTACCCTGCTCGGCAGCGGCAGCGGCATAAATATCGCTTTCCCCCATCACTTTACCGTTGATGTGGATACGCCAGAACGCACGGCCATTGATGGTGTGAGCCAGTACGCCGGGTTCACCCGCCGCGCTGTGATAGCCGATAAAAAATAGGCCATCAAACGGCTGCTGCTCAATGCCATCCACCATCGATAAACCGCGCGGTTTGCCCTGCACCATACGCGCGCGGGGATCGATGTTTTCCGCACGCAGGTTGGTCATTTGCGCGTGGCTGTCTGCGACCACCACTTCGGTGGCACCGCCTGCGAAGGCTCCATCGATGGCGGCATTCACTTCCTGTTCCATCAGCCCACGCGCCAGCTGGTACTCCGCATGGCCGGGCGAGCACTGCTCCGGACGCATCACGCCCGCAATACCTTCGATATCGGCAGAGATAAAGATTTTCATGAGGTTATGTTAGTTCCGTGCGGTGATGAACAAGGTCGCCATAAATGGCGACCCTACGGGTATCACATGTTTTTGTAGGGGCGGCATTTATGCCGACCGAGGTGTCGTCGCCAGTTTATCCAGTACTTCCGTCAATGACGGTCGGTGATGCCCGCGAAAACCGCTGACCGCCTCAGCGCTCAATAAGGCATCTAACACCGCGTGTTCAGTAGCATCGGCGGCGGCGGCAAGCAGCGGTTCCAGCGCGGCGTCTTCCGGCGGCTGTGGCGTGGTTTGAGTGGAAAAAGCCACGGCGATATCACCGGATCCATGTCCCCAATAGCTGCCCAAACGCCCTAACCCCGCTCCGGCGCGTTTAGCGATACGCTTCAACTGGCGTGCATCCAGCGCGGCATCGGTGGCCATGATAATGATGATGGAGCCGGCGTCACGCTGCGGCGTCAGCTCTGGCAACAACG
The DNA here is from genome assembly GCF_030053355.1 of Pantoea sp. EA-12. NCBI lineage: Bacteria > Pseudomonadati > Pseudomonadota > Gammaproteobacteria > Enterobacterales > Erwiniaceae > Pantoea > Pantoea sp. EA-12. The sequence goes on from NZ_JASGBY010000009.1 coordinate 172,882, forward strand.
GGGCAATCATCTCGCCAAGGCGCACACCATCAAGCGTCAGGGCAGTGAGCGCACCAAAATTGGCCAGCACCAGCACGCCGAGCGTGGCATTTAGTGAAGGAATAAGGCGAGATGCGCTGCCGATACCGCCTTTCAGACTGAAACAGCTCATGCCGCGCCCCGCTCCGACGCTGCCACGCACGAAATCGGTTTGGGCGGAATCCAGTGCCTGCTGCGCCATGGCTTCGGTCACGGCTAATGCCTGAATATCATTCAGCCAGCCGTCGTTGCACTCCAGCGCTAACGGGTTCACCGTCGGCAGGCTGCGGCCCAGCTCCGGGTTGCGGCTGATGGCATCACGCACCAGGGTGGTAAACAGCGTGCCCACCGCCAGCGTATTGCTCAGTAAAATCGGGGTTTGCAGTACACCTAACTCTTCCACTTGCACCAGTCCAACCGGCTTGGCGAAACCGTTAAATACCGTCGCACCGCAGGGTAATGGGTTGAGGAACAGGTTGTCGCCGGGCGGCACAATTGCCGTGACGCCGGTTTGCGTCTCGCCGTTGTCCACGGTGTGATGACCGACGCGCACGCCGGGCACATCGCTGATGCGATTGGTCGGGCCACAGGCACTGCGCGGTTGTCCCAGCTGTCGCTCACTGCGCCAGCGTTGCAGCAGCAAGTCGCGCTGCAGTTGTTGAAAATCCATGTTTAGCTCTTCAGTTTGGGATCGAGCGTATCGCGCAGCGCATCACCCAGCAGGTTGAATGCCAGCACGGTAATAAAGATCGCCAGGCCGGGGAAGACGCTGACGTGCCATAAGCCCGCCATCATCATGCTGCGGCTCATCGCCAGGTTATTTCCCCACTCAGGCACATCGGGTTCTGGACCGAGGCCGATAAAACTCAAGCCCGCCGCCGTCAGAATACTGGTGCCGATACGCATGGTGAAATAGACAATTACGTTCGAGAGCGTGCCGGGCAGAATGTGGCGCAGCAGAATCACCCGATCTGGCGCGCCCGCGCACCGCACCGCTTCGACATAAGCCGCTTGTTTTAGCGACAAGGTGGAGGCGCGCACAATGCGGGCAAACACCGGGACGCTAAACACCGCCACGGCAATGATCACATTATTCAGCCCCGGACCGAGAATCGCCACCACCGCAATTGCCAGCAGCATGCCCGGGAAAGCGAACAGCACATCAGCACCGCGCATGATGAGCATATCCACCCAGCGGCCGTAATAGCCCGCCAGCAAGCCGAAGAACACACCGACTACCATGCCCAACGTCACCGACAGCACGCCGACATACAGCGAAATGCGCGCACCATAAATGATGCGGCTTAGCAGGTCGCGTCCCAGTTCATCGGTGCCCATCCAGTGTGCCGCAGAAGGCGGTGATGACAGCGCCATCCAGTCCGGTGCCATCGGGTCCCAGGGTGCCAGCCAGGGGGCAAAAATCGCCACCAGCACCAGCAACAAGACAAAACCGCCTGACACCAGCGCCAGCGGGTTGCGCACGAAGGCGTGCAGAAAATCGCGCCACGGCGAGCGAATGCTCTGAGGTAATGCGGCAGACAGAGATTGTGTACTCATCACGACTCCTGGCGCAGGCGAATGGCTGGGTTGACCACGGCGTAAAGCAGATCCACCAGCAGGTTAATCACAATAAATTCAAACACGAACAGCATCACCAGCGCCTGAATCACCGGTTGATCCTGGGCTTTGATCGACTCGATCAATAGCCAACCCAATCCCGGCCAGTTGAAGACACTCTCCACCACGATCGATCCACCGAGCAGAAAACCGAACTGCAGACCCAACATGGTGATCACCGGGATCAGTGCGTTACGCATCACGTGTTTCCACGTTACCAGCCGATTGCGTAACCCTTTGGCCTTGGCGGTACGCACATAATCTTCCTGCGCCACTTCAAGGAAGGCGGAACGGGTGAAGCGCGCCATCACGGCGGCCACGGAGGAGCCGAGGGTGATGGCGGGCAGAATGATGTCACTGGCTTTATTGAAACCACTGACCGAAAACAGACCAAACGGCATGGCGACGAACTGGATCAGCAATAACCCCAGCCAGAAGGTCGGCATTGAGATACCGCCCACAGCGACGCTCATTAGCGTCCAGTCCTGCCACTTTCCGCGTTTAAGCGCCGCGAAAACGCCGAGGAACAAGCCGAGGATCACTGACCAGGCAAACCCTGCCAGCGCCAGCCACAGCGTAGGCATAAAGCCCTGTTTGATGACGTCCAGCACCGGCTGTTGGGTGCGATAGGTCACACCAAGATCGCCACGCAGTAATCCACCGATCCAGTTAACGTACTGCTGCGGCAACGGATCGTTGAGACCGAGATGCTGGCGTGCGGCTTCGACCGCTTCGATTGGCGCATCAGGTCCGGCGTAAATGCGCGCCGGATCGCCCGGCAGCAACTTGATAAAGCCGAACACCAGCAGCGAGACCACCAGCAGGACGGGGATCATCTCCAGCAGGCGACGAATGATGTATGCGAACATGCGCTTCCTTTATGGTGAGTGCGGTCGGTATTCAGGTGCGCATAAATGCGCACCCTACAAAGTAGGGTCGCCATTTATGGCGACCAATACCCGCATCGCCTTACTTAAATGCCGCTTGGGTATAGAGGAAATTGCCATCCGGCAGCATCGAAACGCCGCTCAGGTTGCTGCGTTTACCCACCAGGTTATCTGGCGTGCCGAGGAAGGCGACAGGTGCATCTTTCCACAGCAGTTTCTGCGCTTCGGCATAGGCTGTGCTGCGCTTGGCCGGATCGGCCGTGGCTAAACCACCGGCAATGGCTTTATCCACATCCGGGTTGCTGAAGTAGGAAACGTTATACGAGGTTGGCACCCAGGATTCGGTGGCATACAGCGGACGCAGTGCCCAGTCTGCATCGCCGGTCGAGGTTGACCAGCCACCGTAGTAAAGGTCAAATTCTGCCTGCTTCGGATCTTTCACGCCCCACAGCTTGGCGTTGCGCGTGCCGGAATCCATTGGCGTCACGGTGGCGCGAATGCCGACAGTCGCCAGCTGCGCTTTCAATACCTGTGCTGCACGCACGCTGGCGGTGGCATTGGTGGTCCAGAGTTTAAGATCCAGCCCGTTCGGGTATCCCGCCTCTTTTAGCAGTGCTTTGGCTTGATCGACGGAATAGCGGTAGTTTGGCTCAGTCTGCTTCTGGTAGAACTGCACCCCCTCTGGCATCGCAGAGGTAGCCGCTTTACCCATACCGGCGAACGCCACTTTCAGCCACAGATCGCGGTCGATGGCGTAGTTAATCGCCTGGCGCACTCGCACGTCGGCCAGCGGTTTATGCTGGGTGTTGATCGCCATGTAATAGAGGTAAATGCTCGGATCGCGCTGGATCGCCAATTTGCTGTCGCTCTGCACGGTGGCGATCAGATCCGATGGCAGTGGCCAGATCGCATCGACCTGTCCTGATTTCAGCGCCGCTACGCGCGTTGCGTCTTCTGGGCTCGGTGAGAAGGTCACTTTATCCACCTTCGGCCAGCCTTTCTGCCAGTAGCCATCATACTTCACCAGCGAAACCGCTTTGCCTGGCTGCCACTCGACGAACTTGAACGGGCCAGTGCCGACCGGATGTAAGCGCAACTGGGCTTCTTCTGGATACTGCTTGAGGATCGCCGGGCTCCACATCACCGCCGACGGGTGCGCCAGAGTGTTGATAAACGCACCAAAGGATTGGTTGAGATCGATTTTCACCTGATCCGGTGCCAGCACCGTGACCTTGGCAATCATCTTATAGAGGCTATTACGCTTCAGCCCTTTGGTTTGATCGGCCAGGCGATCAAGGTTGGCTTTTACTGCTTCGGCATCAAAAGGCGTACCGTCCTGGAAGGTGACGCCTTTACGCAGCGTCAGGGTAAATTCGGTGGCGGTATCATTGCTGGTGTAATTGGTCGCCAGCCAGGGTTGCAGCTTCATCTTCGCATCAAACTGGAACAGACGTTCAAAGATACCGCTCTGTACGGAGTAGCTGACGTTGTCCGAGGTATCATGCGGGTCCAGCCCGGTGATATCTGCATACATTGAGATGCGCAGATCCTGCGCCTGCGCGGCAGCAGCCAGCGCGAGGGTCAATCCAACAGCCAGTGAAGCACGGCGAAAATTCGATTTCATGAAATCTCCTGGTATTGAGCGTTAGCGCGATGCAATGTCGTCAGCGACCCAGTGTTGCGGCGCAACCTGGCGATAACGGGGTTTTGTGACCGTTTCGCCCACTTTGCGCAGCGGCGAGGGGATCTCGCTGTCTTCGAAAATGCGGGATTGACGGTTCTGTGGATCGGCCACCGGCACCGAGGCCAGCAGACGTTGGGTATAAGGATGTTGCGGTTGGTTAAATACCGACTGACGTGGCCCCAGTTCAACAATCTGGCCGAGGTACATCACCGCCACGCGATTGGCGATGCGTTCCACCACCGCCATATCATGCGAGATGAAAATCCAAGCCACGCCGGTTTGCTGTTGCAGGTCCATCATCAGATTCACCACCTGCGCCTGCACCGACACATCCAGTGCGGAAACCGCTTCATCGGCAATGATGACTTTGGGTTTCAACGCCATGGCACGCGCGATGGCGATGCGCTGACGCTGGCCACCAGAGAACTCATGCGGGTAACGCTGGGCATGTTCCGGTAACAGACCGACGCTTTTCAGCAAGGCATTCACCTGCGGCGTGGCTTCCTCCAGCGACTTCACCAAACCGTGCAGCAACAGCGGTTCCGCAATGGTGAACCCAACGGTGAGTCGTGGATTGAGTGAGGCATACGGGTCCTGAAACACCATCTGGATTTCACGACGCAGCGGCTGGAACTGCGCCTCTTTGAGATCGGCGATTTCACTGCCCTGAAAATGGATGCTGTCGGCATGGCTGTTGATCAGACGCATCAGCGCGCGGCCCGTGGTGGATTTGCCACAGCCACTTTCGCCGACAATCGCTAAGGTTTCCCCCGGCCATAAGCTGAAGTCGATCTGTTCGACCGCGTGCACCTGATGCGTCAGCGCGGAGAAGATTCCGCTGCGGATCGGGTAATAGACTTTCAGGCCACGCACATCCAGCAGTGGGGTTTCGTCATAACGGGCGGTGCGCTGTTCCGCGTTATGGCTGGGTTGCGCACCCAGCAACGGGAAACGCTGCGGCCAGCTGTGCTCACGCATATCGCCGAGCTTGGGCACCGCCGCGAGCAGGGCTTGGGTGTAAGGATGTTGAGCGGCGTTGAAAATCTCATCGACCGTACCTTCCTCTACCACTTCACCGCGTAGCATCACCACCACACGGTCGGCGATTTCCGCCACCACGCCCATGTCATGAGTAATAAACAGTACCGCCATCTGCTTTTCACGTTGCAGATCGCGCAGGATGTGAAGAATGCGCGCCTGAACCGTTACGTCCAGTGCGGTGGTCGGTTCATCGGCTATCAACAATTGGGGATCACAGGCCAATGCCTGCGCGATCATCACGCGTTGACGCATGCCACCCGACAGCGAATGCGGGTAACTTTTCATGATGCGATCGACATCAGCAATACGCACCTGGCGCAGCAGTTCACGCGCACGCGCATCCGCCGTGGGCTTATCACACAGCTGATGATCGCGCAGCGCTTCTGTGAGCTGATCGCCCACCCGCAATACCGGGTTGAGCGAGATCATCGGCTCCTGAAAAATCATCGCCATCTCACGGCCGCGTAACGCACGGCGCTGGGTTTCATCCAGCTTCTCCAGGGCGTGCGCTTTGCCTTGGCGATCGCGGAACTGCATGCTGCCGCGATCGATGCGCCCTGATGCCGCCAGCAAGCCCATCACCGCCAGTGACGTGACCGATTTGCCTGAGCCGCTTTCACCCACCACGGCGACAATTTCGCCCGGATGAATCGCAAAACTGATGCCTTTGAGAGCCTGGTTTTCGCCGCTGCGGCCGCGAAACGAGACGCTAAGATCCTGAATCGCGAGGACCGGCGCGGAACCGGCAACGCTGGCGGCGTTGGGAGTAAGTAAAGTGTCCGTCATCGTTGCCTCGTGCGGTTACAGCCGGATCCGGCCTTGAGCGTAGGTAAGGAAAGGTGAGCTATCGGCGGCCAGCCAAATCGGGCCATCCAGATCGACATGCTCGGCGGCAATCGCCACCGGCAGCGCGGCTTCCATCGCCAGTGAAGAGCCCAACATACAGCCCACCATCAAACGCATATCCAGCTTCTGTGCTTCTTCGACCATCGCCAAGGCTTCGGTCAGACCGCCACATTTATCCAGCTTGATATTGATCATCTCGTAGCGATTGCGCAGCTGCGCGATATCTTCACGGGTGTGACAGCTTTCGTCGGCACACACCGGGATAGGATGGGGAAAACGTTGCAGATCCTGATCCTGTCCGGCAGGCAGTGGCTGTTCGACCATGGCGATGTTGTAGGCTTGCAAAGCAGTGAGCAGGCTGTGCAGATCCACACCTGACCAGGCTTCGTTGGCATCAATGATCAGCGTGGCACGCGGTGCAACGGCGCGAATCGCCGCGACCTTCTCCAGAATCTCATCGCGATTAAGCTTGATTTTCAGCAGGATGGCACCGCGTGAAACCGCATCCGCCGCCGCCGCGGCCATGTTTTCCACCGAATCGAGGCTTAAGGTTTCAGCGGTGATCACCGAAGGCGGTGCAACCCGCTCGCACTGTTGCCACAGCGTCTGTTTGGCGAGTGCCGCATCCAGACGCCACAGCGCGCAGTCCAGCGCATTTCGCGCTGAACCCGCAGAGATACGACGTTGCAGATCGAGACGGCTTAAGCCAGCTTCGACATCCTCGCGCAGCGCTTCCAGTTCGGCTTGCACGCTGTCTGGCGTTTCATCGTAGCGCGGCGTCGGTGTGCATTCGCCGCGACCAATAAAACCGTTTTGCTCCAGCGTGACGCGGATGACGGTTACAGCCGTGCGCGTGCCACGTGAGATCGCAAAAGGACGCGCCAGCGGCAGCTCAAGCACTTCAATCTGCATGCGCCGCATCTTAGCCACGCTCCTGCAGCAGCGCAGCGATATCCGCGATACCAAAACGCACCGGATCGGTAGCAGGCACGCCGAATTCGGCACTGACTTCCGCACAGAAGGCGCGCGCTTCCGCTTCGCTGTAGTTGGAGGTGTTGATGGCAAAACCGGCCAGTTGCACATTGTCGCTGGTGACATGAGCGGCGCGCAGGTTGGCTTCAACACAATCTTTCAGGCTGACCATCGGCTGATGCGGCAAATGACGCATATGTGGACGGCCCATTTCATGACACATCACCAGCCAGTGCGGCTGCGCACCATGGATCAAGCCCATGCTGACGCCCGCATAAGAAGGATGGAACAGGGAACCCTGACCTTCCACGATATCCCAGTGGTCGGCGTCATTAGCCGGTGACAGCGCTTCAACCGCACCGGCGATGAAGTCGGCAATCACCGCATCAATCGCAATCCCTTCACCCGCCACCAGAATGCCGGTTTGGCCGGTGGCACGGAAATCAGCTTTCATGCCGCGCTCACGCATCGCGGCTTCCAGTGCCAGTGAGGTGTACATTTTGCCCACCGAGCAGTCGGTGCCAACAGTAAGCACTCGCTTACCTGTACGCTTTTTACCGCTGCCGACATTCAGTTTTGGACGCATATGGCGCAGGTCGAACAGTTCCACACCAAACTCTTGCGCTAACGCCACCAGCTCCGGCTCATCCACCAGACGATGATGCAGCCCACTGGCCACGTTCATTCCGGCTTTAATGGCACCTTTGACGGTTTCAAGCCAGTGCTCAGGCAGATAGCCACCGGCATTCGCGGTGCCGAGTACCAGGGTTTTTGCCCCGCGCTCTTTTGCCGTTGCAATATCGAGCACGTCCAGGCCCAGACTGACAGTACAGCCCGGCAGTTTAATTTCGCCCACGCACTGCTCCGGTCGCCAGACATGAATGCCGCGCGCAGTTTTAGCAGCCAGTGGATCGGTGACATCGCCAAGGAACAGTAAATAGGGTTGAGGGATCAGCATGATGTTTCTCGTTTCAGACGGGTTAGAGGGCCTGAATCGACTATTCCATGCGGAGAAAAAGGTGACGAATGCTTGTTTGGTAGCGGGGTATAACGTCAGGCTATAGCCAGATCAAAAACTGATGGTGCCAGTGCTAAATGAGGGTTTAGAACAGGATTTGTTGAGTATAAAACGTGGAGAGATAAGAAAATCATAGGGCTATTCACTAGTGCAATACCCTAAATAATTCGAATCGCAGCACAAAAGTGCCTTAAGGCGCTTTTGAACAGCGCTTGCGCTGGCCCGCAGGGTGAGGCCGAAGGCCGAATCACGCGGCAAGCGGGTGAATCCCCAGGAGCTTACATCAGTAAGTGACTGGGGTGAGCACGCGCAGCCAACGCAGCTGCGGTTCGAAGTATGACGGGTATTTAGTTAAGTGCGCCTGGCGGGACGTGTTTAAAAGTCTCGACATAGGCGCGGAACACGTAGCGGAAAAAGCGTTTCATGATTACCAGGCTCAAAAATTGTTGAAGAAATATGCGAAAAGTATAACTAACGCGTATTTTTCACGCAAATATTTTTGAACCAGATCACAAAAATGGGGATTCAATACCCAAAATAATTCGAATTGCAGCACAAAAGTGCCTTACGGCGCTTTTGAACAGCGCTTGCGCTGGCCCGAAGGGTGAGGCCGAAGGCCGAATCACGCGGCAAGTGGGTGAATCTCCAGGAGCTTACATCAGTAAGTGACTGGAGTGAGCACGCGCAGCCAACGCAGCTGCGGTTCGAAGTATGACGGGGATTTTATACCCTAAATAATTCGAATTGTAGTAAGGCGGCAAGTGGGTGAATCTCCAGGAGCTTACATCAGTAAGTGACTGGAGTGAGCACGCGCAGCCAACGCAGCTGCGGTTCGAAGTATAACGGGTATAGTTAGCTGAACAGATTCAGATGCTGAATGAGAATGGTACAACCGATACTAATTAACACCACGCCGCCCAACACTTCTGCCCACTTGCCCATCACCGGGCCGATGAAACGTCCCACCATCACGCCGGTGGTCGCCATAATAGTGGTGGCGGCACCAATGGTGACGGCCGTCAGAATAATATTCACCTGCAGGAAGGCGAGGCCTACGCCCACCGCCAACGCATCGAGACTGGTTGCTACCGCTGTCAGTGCCAGCACCATAAAGCCATGACGCTGTGGCGCCTCACACGGCTCATCCGCCGTCTGACGAAAACCTTCCATCATCATTCGGCCGCCGAGTACGGTTAACAGGCCAAATGCCACCCAGTGATCCCAAGCCATAATGTAGCGGCTGGCAGCCAGACCAATGGCCCAGCCAATCAGCGGTGTCAGCATTTCAATGACACCAAAAATTAAGCCCGTGCGTAGCGCTTCTTTGAAATTCGGGCGATGCAAGGATGCGCCTTTGCCCAGTGCTGCAGCGAAAGCGTCCATTGACATACCAAAGGCCAGAATCAGAGTTGCGATAAATGTCATGGGTTTTCAATCAATGCCGCGGAAAAAGCGTTCAAACAGGCAATTTTCCGCATCTATTGTTCAGTAATAAAAAAGTGCGCGCAGTCTAGCACGCAAAAACACCAAAAAAAAGACAGTAAAATCATGGATTTAAGTATAGCAAAGGCTATAACTCTTAACTTGCGCTATTTATGTCGCTAAGTGAATGGAATTGAAGAAAATTCTGAGGCTGGTGCGGCACGGGGATTGCACCCTAACGCCCTTTTGTGCGCTAATGCCCGCGCTTATTGATAGGAAAACTGCGATGAAAAACCCGTTTGAAACGTTAATCATCCCTGGTGGTATTTTGCTGCTGGGCTTTCTCTCTGCCCTGCTGTTGCCAGCACCTCAGTTTGGCGTCACGCTGGCCAAACAACTGCAGGAGAATTTGCATTTGCAGGATGTAAATCAGCTCTACACCATCGTCTTCTGCCTGTGGTTCCTGATTCTCGGCGCGATTGAATTTTTCGTCATCCGTTTCGCCTGGCGCCTCTGGTCCAAGGCATGATGTTATCCGCTGCGTGATGCATTTTTCTTCTGACCAAAGCAGAACGCGGCAGATAATTTAAGATCCACAGGAATGTAACATTATTTTTACAGAACCTGGCGAAACATTGCGCAACAGAAAAAACGCATAAAAAATCAATTTCACATTAAATCAATTTAATCATAATGTTAAGTTGTGAGCCAGCTCACTAAGCAATCATCCCCATGCCTTTTCCTCTCACAATATCGCAACAACTGCGTTACCATAACTCTCTGATTAAGGGATAAAAATCCCTTATACCAGCGGGGTTGAGCTGATTAATTCTTATGCTGAATCATTTCCGCCTTTAAAAAATAAACAAACGTTTAATTCCGATACGAGAATGTTATATTCAAATGCATATGCATAACGTGCAGTTAACCGTTATCGTCCCCATGACTTAAACCTGAGTCTTAACCTTTGAGAAACAGCGCGACGCGCTCGAAAGAAGCGTGGCTGTTTCGCCTGCGAACCTGTTGAGCTTCAGGTCAACAGAGAGAGGAGATGTCGCCTCATGAGCAACACTGCGGTAAACCTGGCGCTAGCCGCCGCTGGCATGGATAGCGCAAAACTTCAGGAACGAAAAGACGTTGACGTTCTGCTGATTGGTGCAGGCGTAATGAGTGCGACTTTAGGCACATGGCTGCAGGATCTGGAGCCAGACTGGTCGATTGAAATGGTGGAACGCCTCGATGATGTCGCGGTGGAGTCCTCCAACGGCTGGAATAATGCCGGTACCGGTCACGCTGCGCTGGCCGAGCTGAACTATACGCCGCAGAAGGCGGATGGCAGCATCGACATTGCCAAAGCGGTGGCGATCAACGAATCCTTCCAGATTTCCCGTCAGTTCTGGGCGTACCACGTTCAGAAGGGCAACCTGCGTAATCCAAAAAGCTTTATTCACAGCACGCCGCATATGAGCTTTGTCTGGGGCGACGATAACGTTGAATTCCTGCGCAAACGTTTCCAGGCACTGCAAAAAAGCACCCTGTTCCGTGGCATGCATTATTCTGAAGACCGCGAACAGATCACCCAGTGGATCCCGCTGGTGATGAACGGGCGCGACAGCAAGCAGAAAGTGGCCGCCACCTGGACCGACATGGGTACTGACGTGAACTTCGGTGAAGTCACGCGCCAGCTGATTGCTTCGCTAGAGAAGAAACCTAACTTCCGCCTGCGTCTGCGCCAGGAAGTGCGTGACATCAAGCGCCTGAGTGATGGTCGCTGGCAGGTCAGCCTGCATAATCTCACCAGCGGTGAAAATCGCGTACTGACCACCCGCCAGCTGTTTATCGGTGCGGGCGGCGCAGCGCTGCCACTGCTGCAGAAATCCGGCATTCCAGAAGTCAAAGGTTATGCCGGCTTCCCGGTGGGCGGCTCTTTCCTGGTGACCGAAAATCCAGACGTGGTGCAGCAGCACATGGCGAAGGTATACGGTAAAGCCAGTGTGGGCGCCCCCCCGATGTCCGTGCCGCACGTCGATACCCGCGTGCTGGATGGCAAACAGGTGCTGCTGTTTGGCCCGTTCGCCACCTTCTCGACTAAGTTCCTGAAGCAAGGCTCGCTGCTGGATATGTTCGGTGCCATGAACACCAGTAACCTGCTGCCGATGGTACAGGTTGGGCTGAAAAGTTTCGATCTGGTGAAATACCTGGTCGATCAGGTATTGCAGAGCGAAGATGATCGTATGGAAGCCCTGCGTGCTTACGTACCTCAAGCGAAGCAGGAAGACTGGCGTCTGGTAACGGCTGGCCAGCGTGTGCAGATCATCAAGAATGACGAGAAAGAGGGCGGCGTGTTGCGCCTTGGCACCGAAGTGGTGACTTCGCAAGATGGCTCGATTTCTGCGTTGCTGGGTGCATCACCGGGCGCTTCAACCGCTGCGCCAATCATGCTGGAGCTGATGGCGAAAGCCTTCCCAGAGCAGATGCGTTCGCCTGAGTGGCAGACCAAAATCCGTGCGGTGATCCCAACCTGGGGCCGCAAGATGAATGGTGATGTGGCGCTGACCGAGAAGATTCTGGCGGAAACCAGCCGCGTACTGCAACTCGATTACGCGCCTGCGGTCACCCCAGACGCCGCGAACGACGAAGCGCGCGAAACCGCTCACGTGGTGGGGAAGTAACCCGGCAATCTTGATTGCCAGAGAATATCGATAAGGCCGCGCAAGCGGCCTTTTTTATGTGAGGTGCGCATGAACGCGCACACTACGAAATAGGGTTTTACGTTCAGTTAAAGACGCAATTATGCGTACCTCAATTTAACTCAGTAACACCGCGTCATACAACATCCATCCGGTTGTCGCGACCAGCGACAGCGCCATCAGGCTATTAAATGCCTGACGTTTCCACGCCACCTGCAAATGCGTGCGCAGACGATCGCCCAACGCGGCCCAGATCAGGATGCAGGGCAAGTTCAGCGCGGCGAACCCCAGCAGAACCGTTATCACGCCATTGCTGTTGGCATACATCAATGCCACGTTAGTCACCATTAACCAGGCCTTCGGATTCACCGCCTGAAAACAGATCCCGCCCACCAGCGTCATAGGGCGAGGGCGTTCACGCGCTTCTGGGGCAGCGGCGCGGAAGATTTTCCAGGATAACCACAGTAAATAACTGCACCCCACTACCGTTAACGGCAACCGGATCGATGCCATCCAGTGCAGCAGCAGGTCCAACGCCATGCTCGCCAGTAGCATCTGTACTGCACATCCCAGCAGAATGCCGAACAGCATGGGCAGAGTGCGCTTAAAGCCAAAATTTACGCCCGACGTGGCCAGCAACAAGTTGTTCGGACCTGGCGTGATCGACATGACGGTGACGTAGCTAAAGAAAGAGGGGTCGAGCATGGTGCGTTCCTTGATGGTCCAGAGTTAACACCATGCTAATGTGTGCAGCGCAATGGAAACAGAGACACAAAACGACTATTGTGATGGATACAGTTGTGAATAATTTAAATTGTACCCATCGCGCGTGGAGGCTTTTGTGTCCCTTCCCCTTTCATCGGGTCAAACCCTGTATCAACAGTTGGCAGATAGCTTTGCCGAGTCGATCCATCAAGGCACGTTGAAGCCGGGTAAACGCCTGCCCGCCATTCGCCGTGTGGCGCAGTCACATCAGGTAAGCGTGAATACGGTACTGAATGCATGGCAAATTCTCGAAGATCGCGGCCTGATTGAAGCCAGACCGCAATCGGGCTACTACGTGCGCGGCGTTCTGCCAGCGGTTGTTCGTCCGATAAAACCTTTACCCGCGAAAATGAACGATCCCAGCACGCAGAAACTGGACCTGATCGAGCAGGTCTTTGCGGCACAGAACAATCCGGACTACACCAATATTTCCCTGGCCTGCCCGCAGGACAGTGAGCTGTTCCCGTCGGTGCGTTTAGCGCGTATTACCGCCTCCTTGTTACGTCGCGATCCTGCCATGCTGGGACGTTATGCCCTTCCGCCGGGTAGTGAGCGCTTACGGGAGGAGATTGCGCGACGCAGTCTGCATACCGGCATCAATCTTACGGCGCAAGAGGTCACCCTCACCCACGGCTGCATGGAAGCGCTGCAACTGGCGTTGCGGGCGGTGACAAAACCCGGTGACTGCGTGGGTCTGGAGTCCCCTACCTACTTCTTCCTGTTCCCGCTGTTGGCCTCGCTCGGTTTGAAAGCGCTGGAGATACCGACCGATCCAGAGCAAGGCTTGTCGCTGGATGCGCTAGAGATGCTGCTGCAAGAGAAACGTATTCAGGCGCTGATCGCCATGCCAGGTGCGCAGAACCCACTCGGCTATGTGATGCCGCTGGAGAATAAAAAGCGGCTGGCGAAGTTAGTGAACACTTACCACATACCGCTTATCGAAGATGGTTTGTATGACGAGTTGCAGTTTGACTGGCCGCTGTCGCCGCCGGTGAAAGCCTTTGATAGCGAAGGCTGGGTGATTTACTGCACCAGCTTCACCAAAACGGTGGCACCGGATTTCCGCGTGGGCTGGACGGCCGCAGGCCGCTTTCATGACACCATTGCGCGCTTGAAAGCGGTGTCATCGATGACGGAGTCAAAGCTCCTGAGTGAAACGCTGGCCGAATTTCTCGCCAGCGGCGGGTACGATCACCATCTGCGTTCACTGCGACGCCGTTATGCCGCCAATCTTGATGCCGCACGCGGCATTATGGCGCGGCATTTTCCCGTGGGCACGCGCGCTACCCTGCCGCGCGGTGGCTTTGTGTTCTGGGTGGAGCTGCCAGGTAAGGTCGATACCGTGGAGATGTTTCATCGGTTATTGCAGGAGCAGATTTGTGTCACGCCGGGTGCGCTGTACACGTTGAGCGATCGTTACAAGCACGCGCTGCGTCTCTCTTGCTGCTATCCGTTTGATGAGCGCTATACGTGGGCGATAAAACGTACCGGCGCGCTGGCCTGTGAAATCACAGGCCTTGCGCCAGGGCAGGATCAAGGTTTGCCGTTGCGGCCCCAGGTGGTGTAACCCTCACGCTCGGTCAGGCGCTCGTAATAGAGCTGCACGGCCGGGAAATCAGGGTGCTCGAGAGGCGTTTCAAACCAGCGGTTCACCGCAAGGCCGACAGGAATATCGGCCAGTGAGAAGTTGCGGCCTGCGACATAGCGCCCGGTTTTTTGCAGATGCTGGTCGAGAATATTCATGGTGTGCGTCCAGCCTTTTATGGCGGCCGCCAGTAGACGCGGATCCTGATGCGCCGGCGAGTTACGCACCAACGACATAAACGCATAACGCCATGAGGTGTTGAGTTCCGTGGCTTGCCAGTCAATCCACTGATCGACCGGCGCACGCGCACGCGGGTTTTCAGGGTAGAGCCAGTCTCCACCATTGCTGTTGGCGAGATAGCGCAAAATGGCGTTGGATTCCCACATCACGAAGTCATCTTCGATGATGACCGGCACCATGGCATTGGGATTAAGCGCCATAAATTCCGCCGAGTGCAGTGATAGTGGGTCTTCACCCCAAGGTTCGTGCTCATACTCGAGGTCGAGTTCGGAGCACAGCCACAGAACTTTGCGCACGTTGATTGATGAAGTACGACCCAAGACTTTTAACATAGCGGACTCCGATTCCAGAATTCTTAATCTATTCATAGCCCTGTTGCTGCGCTTTCGCAATCAGCAGGATGTAAATCCCAATTTCAGACAACCTCAACGAGCAAGGAGAGACAATGAAAGTCGCGTTTAAGCAGGTGGATGTATTTACCTCATCAGCGTTTAAGGGCAATCCGCTGGCGGTGATCATGGATGCACAGGGATTAAGCGATGCGCAGTTGGCCGCGATCGCGCGCTGGACCAATTTGTCGGAAACCACCTTTGTGCTCCCGCCTCAAGATGCCGCAGCGGATTACCGGGTGCGCATTTTTACCACCGAAGGAGAGTTGCCCTTTGCTGGTCATCCCACCCTCGGTACCGCGCACGCGCTGCTGGAAGCGGGTTGGACGGTAAAAACGCCGGGTAAAATCGTGCAAGAGTGCGGTGTCGGCTTGGTTGACGTGCGCATCAGCGAAGATGGCGCTCTGGCTTTTTCCGCACCGGAAGTCACGCTGACACCCTTTGATGATGCACTGATGAGCAGCGCGCTGAACAGTGAAGCTTTTGACGCCAGCCAGACGCCCACCATCGTGGATATGGGAATTCGCTGGCTGCTGATTCCGATGCGTAGCGCGCAGTCAGTGCTGGGTGTTCAGGCCAACGCAGCGGATCTTCAGCGTTTGCACAAACACGCCGACGTCAATGGCACCGCCATTTTTGGCCCACTGCCTGCTGATTGCAGTGAACAGTTTGAAGTGCGCGCGTTGCTGGTTGAGAACGGCAGTTTGACCGAAGATCCGGTCACTGGCAGCGCCAACGCCTGCCTGGCGCGCTACTTTGCCGCGCAGGGTAAAACGCAGGATTATCGCGCACGTCAGGGCAGCGCCATTCAGCGTGAAGGACGGATTGAGGTGAGCTTCCGCGACGATAAAATTTGGATTGGTGGCCAGACCGTGACGGTGATTGATGGCACCATTGATCTGTAAGACGCATCAAGGCATGAAAATGCAGCCATTCATGTCAATTAAGCGCTTATCGGTCGCCATAAATGGCGACCGTACAGCGTTGAATGCGTTTTTCGTGGGGTGCGCATTTATGCGCACCTCCAAAATCGCGCAAGATTACAGCGCCTGACCACCTGACGCTTCAATACGCTGCGCGTTAACCCAGCCAGTTTCATCGCTCAGGATCGCGCTGATGGCATCGCCGATATCATCCGGCAAGCCCACACGACCCAGCGCGGTGACAGAGGCAATATGGTTATTGAGATCTTTGGTGTCACGAACACGCCCCCCGCCGAAATCCGTTTCAATCGCACCCGGTGCCAGAATGTTGACGCGAATCCGGCGCTCTCCCAACTCTTTCGCCTGATAGCGCGTTAACACTTCCATGGCGCCTTTGATCGAGGCGTAAGTACCTGAACCCGGCAGCGTCATACGGGTTAATCCGCTGGAGATATTCAGGATGCGGCCACCATCCGCAATCAGTGGCAGTAACTTCTGCGTCAGGAAGAACGGCCCTTTCAGGTGCACATTCACCAACGCATCGAATTCGTCTTCAGTGGTCTCAGCAAACAGCTTATAGTGACCGTGACCCGCATTGTTCACTAAATAATCAAAACTATCACGCTGCCAGGTTTTCTGCAGTGTCTCTTTGACCTGTGCCACGAAGCTATCAAAGGTGCTGCTATCGCCCACATCCAGCTGCAGCGCCACCGCACGCGCCCCCAGCGCTTCAATCTCTTGTACTACGGCTTGCGCTTCTTCAGCGTGACCACGATAGGTAAACAGAATATCGGTGCCTTTAGCCGCCAGTTTCAGCGCACCATTCTTGCCTAAACCGCGGTTGCCGCCGGTAATCAATGCAATTTTATGACTCATGTTTCGCTCCAGTTGGAAAATTGAACACGGGTTAAGGATATTCGCGAATAATTGATCTATAAACGCATAGGAATACGCAGCACTGTTTCACTAACAACAACAATCGGTGAACAACATGGATAAAATTCACGCAATGCAGGTTTTTGTGCGGGTGGCAGAAATGGGCAGTTTTACCCGTGCGGCAGAAAGTCTGGGTTTGCCTAAAGGCAGCGTATCCCGCCAGTTGCAGGCGCTGGAAAATCAAATGGGCACGCGTCTGCTCCACCGCACCACGCGCCGCGTACACCTCACCCAAGATGGGTTGGTGTATTACGATCGCTGTCTCGATTTGCTGTCGATGCTCGACGACATGGACAGCCTGTTCCAGCACGATCCCGCAACCTTGAGCGGCAAACTGCGTGTCGATATGTCGGTCGCCATGGCCACCGGTTTTGTCCTGCCTCGTCTGCCAGAGTTCCTGCAACATTATCCCGGCGTTGAGATTGAGCTTAGCAGCAGCGACCGTCAGGTGGATGTGATTCGCGAAGGGTTTGACTGCGTGATTCGGGTGGGTGAGCTGAAAGATTCTGGCCTGATCGCGCGTAAAATCGGATCACATGCCTTGATTAACTGTGCCAGCCCCGATTACCTTTCCCGCTTCGGCATGCCGGTGCGTCTGGAAGACCTGGCGCAACACGCGATGGTGCATTACACCCAGCAACTTGGGCAGCCATCCTTAGGTTTTGAATATTTCGATGGCAAGCAGTGTCACTACGTACAAACCGGTGGCGTGGTGACCGTGAACAGCACGGAAACTTACCGCGCCGCCTGTATTGCCGGGCTGGGCATTATTCAGGTACCGGCAATCGGTGTGCAGCCACTGCTGGAGTCAGGCCAGTTGGTGGAGGTACTGCATCACTTCCCGGCGAAGCCCATGCCGATTTCGCTGCTTTATCCCCATCGTCGCAATGTCGCGCGTCGTGTGCGGGTATTTATGGAGTGGTTAAGTCAGGTCTTGCAGGAGTATGTGACATAGCAGGCTATAATTTTAATTTCGCAGTGAACAGGATGCATATCGTCTATGACAGACAAACCCACTAAAGACCCTGCGGCTGATAAAAAGCCGCTGATTGATATTAAGACCGGCAACAAAACCGTGGATGGTTCAATTCAGAACGTTTCACGCTTTGCGGCCTGGTTTCAGGCCATCCCGGCGGTGGCGCATTTTATGCGCGCACTGGAACGTTTTAACGATCGTCTCGGCAGTCAGTTTGGCGCGGCGATCACCTACTTCTCTTTCCTGTCACTGATACCGATTTTGATGGTCTCCTTTGCGGCGGTCGGCTTTGTACTGGCGTCGAATCAGGATTTACTCTCAGAGTTGATCAACAAAATCGTGAACAGTATCAGTGACCCCACGCTGGCCAATACCCTGAAAAATACCGTGAATACCGCGATTCAGCAGCGTGCCACCGTAGGCTTGACCGGTTTGCTGCTGGCGCTCTACTCCGGCATAAACTGGATGGGTAATTTGCGCGAGGCGGTGCGCGCCCAGTCACGCGATGTATGGGAGCGCACACCTGATGACCAAGAAAAAATCTGGAAGAAATATGCCCGTGATTTACTGTCACTGCTCGGTTTGATGCTGGCGCTGGTGATTACGCTGTCACTGACCTCGATTGCCGGTGCCGCACAAAACGCCATCGTCAATGCCTTAGGGCTGGAAGATATCGAGTGGTTGCGACCGGCGATGACCATCATTGCGCTGTCGATCTCCATCTTCGCCAACTATCTGCTATTCCTGTGGATTTTCTGGATTCTGCCGCGCCACAAGCCGCGTAAAAAAGCGCTGTTCCGTGGCACGCTGCTGGCGGCGATTGGCTTTGAGGTGATTAAGTTTGTCATGACGCTGACGCTGCCGAAACTGGCGACCTCGCCGTCTGGTGCCGCCTTTGGTTCCGTGCTGGGGTTAATGGCATTTTTCTACTTCTTTGCACGCCTGACCCTGTTCTGCGCAGCGTGGATCGCCACGGCAAAGTACAAGGATGATAAGGAATTGCCACCGCCGCATCCGGGCAAATAAGCGAGCAAGTTTGTTACATTTTCCGCAACAGCTAAAAATGTTTCCTACTGGCTACAATTTCAGCAAAAACCAGCAGGAAACGCTAAAGGGTCACTTTAATTTGGCCCTTTTGCAGAGATTCCCGCCAAAAAAGTGACACTTCCCGTTCCCATCCGCCGCCGATTGCCACAACTCAGAAATTATCCACTTTTTCGCCGAAAATGCCTGTTCTGACGCGGTTTTTCGCCATTGAATGCAGCAAAACAGGTGCGTAAGATTCTCTGTCTACATTTACAATTAAGAAACAGTTATGCAAGCCTCCATCACAGAAACACTCGACAATAAACACGACGACACGCCCGTCAATTCCCGTGGCAAAGTGGTCGTGGCATCGCTTGTCGGTACCGCCATCGAATTCTTCGATTTCTATATTTATGCCACTGCGGCCGTCATCATCTTCCCGCATATTTTCTTCCCGCAGGGCGATCCTACCGTTGCCACGCTACAGTCGCTGGCTACCTTTGCTATCGCCTTCGTCGCGCGCCCAATTGGTTCTGCGCTGTTCGGACACTTTGGCGATCGCGTGGGCCGTAAAGCGACCCTGGTTGCGTCACTCCTCACTATGGGCGTCTCCACTGTTTTGATCGGCTTGCTGCCGAGCTACCAAACCATTGGTGTTGCCGCGCCGCTGCTGTTAGCGCTGGCGCGTTTTGGTCAGGGCCTGGGATTAGGCGGCGAATGGGGCGGTGCTGCACTGTTGGCCACCGAAAATGCCCCAGCGAAGAAACGCGCGCTGTATGGTTCGTTCCCACAACTGGGCGCACCAATTGGCTTCTTCTTCGCTAACGGCACCTTCCTGCTGCTCTCCTGGCTGCTGACCGATGAGCAGTTTATGAGCTGGGGCTGGCGTGTACCCTTTATCCTCTCTGCCGTCCTGGTGTTGATTGGCCTGTATGTGCGTGTATCACTGCATGAAAGCCCGGTATTTGCCAAAGTGCAGAAAGAGAACAAGCAAGTCAAAATGCCGATTGGCACGCTGCTGAGTAAGCATCTGACCGCGACCATTCTCGGCACCTTCATCATGCTGGCTACCTATACGCTGTTCTACATCATGACCGTCTACTCCATGAGCTACGGCACAGCACCTGCACCTGCGGGCTTGGGCTATTCACGTAATAGCTTCCTGTGGATGTTGATGGTGGCGGTGATTGGTTTTGGCGTGATGGTGCCGATTGCCGGTCTGCTGGCAGATCGTTATGGTCGCCGTCGTACCATGATCACTATTACGCTGATGATTATCGCCTTTGCCCTGATGTTCCCTGTGCTGCTGGGTTCAGGTTCGCAGATTCTGGTGATGGGCTTCCTGCTGCTGGGCCTGAGCATTATGGGGCTGACGTTTGGCCCAATGGGCGCTCTGCTGCCGGAACTGTTCCCGACTGAAGTGCGTTATACCGGCGCGTCATTCTCATACAACCTGTCGTCGATTTTGGGCGCGTCCGTGGCACCGTATATCGCCACCTGGCTGAATGCGAACTACGGTTTGCAGGCCGTGGGCTTCTATCTGGCATCCATGGCGGTACTGACGCTGATCGCGCTGATTGCCTGTAAAGAGACGCGTAATCAGACGCTGTATGAAGCGGTGTGATGGTTGCTGTTAGCGTGATAAAACCCGGCTCAGGCCGGGTTTTTTATTGGCTGGGGTTGGGTGCGGTTTGCACGGTGTTAACACCAAAGTACGGATTCCAGATATAAAAAAACCCCGGCAAGCCGGGGTTCTTCGTGTGCTGAAAACGGTGTCGTATGTGGCTTAGCCAGCAACCGCGATACGTTTCATGTCAGTCATGTAGCCACGCAGTTTACGGCCAACCGATTCGATTGGGTGCTGACGAACGGCTTCGTTAACGTCACGCAGTTGCGCGTTATCAACCTGAGTGCCTTCAATCGCTTTGCCCAGATCGCCCGGCTGCAGGGTGGTCATGAACTCTTTCAGCAGCGGTACGGCCGCGAAGGAGAACAGGTAGTTACCGTATTCTGCGGTATCAGAGATAACCACGTTCATTTCATACAGACGCTTACGTGCGATGGTGTTCGCGATCAGCGGCAGCTCGTGCAGTGATTCGTAGTAAGCAGACTCTTCGATGATGCCCGCGTCGATCATGGTTTCAAACGCCAGCTCAACGCCCGCTTTCACCATCGCAACCATCACAACGCCTTTATCGTAGTATTCCTGCTCTTCGATTTTACCGTCGAACTGTGGTGCGTTTTCGAATGCAGTTGCACCGGTCTCTTCACGCCAGGTCAGCAGGTTTTTGTCGTCGTTGGCCCAGTCAGCCATCATGCCTGAAGAGAATTCGCCAGAAATGATGTCATCCATATGCTTCTGGAACAGTGGCGCCATGATGGTTTTCAACTGCTCAGACAGCGCATAAGCACGGATTTTCGCCGGGTTAGACAGGCGATCCATCATCAGGGTGATGCCACCAAACTTCAGTGATTCGGTGATGGTTTCCCAACCGAACTGAATCAGTTTTTCGGTGTAAGCTGCATCGTGACCTTCAGCCACCAGCTTGTCGAAGCACAGCAGAGAACCGGCCTGCAGCATACCGCACAGGATAGTCTGCTCGCCCATCAGGTCAGATTTCACTTCTGCAACGAAGGAAGACTCCAGCACGCCCGCACGGTCACCGCCGGTTGCCGCAGCCCAGGCTTTAGCAATCGCCAGGCCTTCGCCTTTAGGATCGTTTTCTGGGTGAACGGCGATCAGGGTTGGTACACCGAAACCACGCTTGTACTCTTCACGCACTTCAGTACCAGGGCACTTCGGCGCCACCATCACTACGGTGATGTCTTTACGGATGGTCTCGCCTGATTCAACAATATTGAAACCGTGTGAGTAACCCAGTGCTGCGCCATCTTTCATCAGTGGCTGAACCGCTTTAACGACTGCAGAGTGCTGCTTGTCTGGCGTCAGGTTAACGACCAGATCCGCCTGCGGGATCAGCTCTTCGTAAGTACCCACTTTAAAACCGTTATCGGTCGCTTTGCGGAAAGAAGCACGCTTCTCAGCAATCGCTTCGGCACGCAGTGCATAAGCAATATCCAGACCGGAGTCACGCATGTTCAGACCCTGGTTAAGGCCCTGTGCGCCACAGCCAACGATAACGACTTTTTTGCCTTTCAGGAAGCTTGCGCCATCTGCGAACTCATCGCGTGACATGAAACGACATTTGCCCAACTGCGCTAACTGGTTGCGCAGATTCAATGTGTTGAAGTAGTTAGCCATGGGTACTCCGGTTAGATGTTGTGTTTGCTTTTGTTCAGTAACGACACTGCGTTCAGTGCCGCGAATGACCCCATCATATGACAGGAAATCCGTTGCTTAAATTGATATATTAACAACGTCACATTGCAGAATTTGCAACAACACGTTGAGGTGAAATGCGCATGGATTTACGAGACCTGAAACTCTTTCTTCATCTGGCCGAAAGCTGCCATTTTGGCCGCACCGCGCGTGCCATGCATGTTAGCCCATCCACGCTATCCCGCCAGATTCAGCGCCTGGAAGAAGATGTCGGTCACGCTTTGTTTCTGCGTGATAACCGCACGGTCACGCTCACGGAAGCGGGAGAGCGCCTCAAACAATTTGCTCAGCAAACCTTGCTGCAGTATCAGCAACTGCGCCACGTGATGGATCTGAATGGACCATCGCTCAGCGGTGAGCTGCGCCTGTTCTGCTCAGTCACCGCGGCCTATAGTCATCTACCGCCGATTCTCGACCGCTTCCGTGCTGAGCATCCGCAGGTGGAGATCAAACTCACCACCGGTGACGCCGCCGACGCGATTGAAATGGTGCAATCCGGCGAAGCGGATCTGGCGATCGCCGGTCGTCCCGAGTCGTTGCCTGCCAGCATAGATTTTACGCCATTAGGCATCATTCCGCTGGTGCTGATCGCCCCGGCGCTGCCTTGTCCAGTGCGCAGCCAGGCCACTCAGGACGATCCAGACTGGTCACAGATTCCGTTTATTCTGCCGGAACAAGGGCCTGCGCGACGCGGTATTGATTTGTGGTTCCGTCGCCATCGCATTCCCAATCCGCAAATTTACGCCACGGTCTCTGGGCATGAGGCGATTGTTTCGATGGTGGCGCTGGGATGTGGTATTGCGTTGTTGCCGGATGTGGTGCTGGAGAACAGCCCGGAACCGGTGCGTAATCGTGTGTTGACGCTGGAGAATGTCGAGTCGGTCGCGCCGCTTGAATTAGGCGTGTGCGTACAAAAAAAGCGGCTCGGGGAGCCGCTTATCAATGCGTTCTGGAACCTGCTGTAACTACTGCCCGGCGAGGAAGAAGCGGAATGCCGGGTTGTTCGCCTCATCGTGCCACTCGTAACCCAACGCAGTGAGATGGGTGTCGAAATTCGGCTCCTGGTCATTAGCTTCGAATGCCACCAGCACGCGGCCAAAATCGGTACCGTGGCTGCGATAGTGGAACAGTGAGATATTCCAGTGCGCGCCGAGCGTCTGCAAAAACTTCAGCAGTGCGCCCGGTGCTTCCGGGAATTCAAAACTGAACAGGCGCTCACGCAGCGGTTTCGACGGACGTCCACCGACCATGTAGCGCACATGCAGTTTTGCCATTTCGTCGTCCGACAGATCCACGACGTTATAGCCACTTTCAGTCAATTGGTTGATGATTTCGCTGCGCTCTTCCAGCCCGCGTGTTAAGCGCACACCGACGAAGATGCAGGCGTTATCCGCATCCGCATAACGGTAGTTGAACTCGGTGATGGAGCGACCACCCAGCGTCTGGCAGAATTTGAGGAAACTGCCCTGCTGCTCTGGGATCGTCACCGCCAGTAACGCCTCGCGCTGTTCGCCAATTTCACAGCGTTCCGACACATAGCGCAGACCGTGGAAGTTGACGTTCGCGCCCGACAAGACGTGCGCCAGGCGCTCGCCTTTGATGTCGTGCTGCTGGATATACTTCTTCATACCCGCCAGCGCCAGCGCACCTGAAGGTTCCGCCACCGCACGCACGTCTTCAAACAGGTCTTTCACCGCTGCGCAGATGGCATCGCTATCTACGGTGATGATGTCGTCGAGATACTCTTTGCACAGACGGAACGTTTCACTGCCGATGCGCTTTACCGCCACACCTTCAGCAAACAAGCCGACGCGTGCCAAATCCACCGGCTCACCGGCATCCAGTGCCGCTTTCAGGCAGGCTGAATCTTCCGACTCCACCGCGATCACTTTGATCTGCGGCATCAGCTGTTTGATCAGCACGGCCACACCCGCTGCCAGACCGCCGCCACCGACCGGCACGAATACCCGATCGATATGCGCATCTTGTTGCAGCAGTTCCATCGCCAGCGTGCCCTGCCCGGCAATCACCGCCGGATGGTCGAACGGATGGACAAAGGTGTACCCCTGCTGCTCAGCCAGCTCAATCGCTTTGGCTTTCGCCTCATCGAAATTGGCACCAAACAGATAAGCCTCACCGCCAAATGCGCGCACTGCATCAACCTTGATGTCTGCCGTGGCCAACGGCATCACAATCAGTGATTTGATGCCCAGCGTGCTGGCTGAAAGCGCCACACCCTGCGCGTGGTTGCCGGCCGAAGCCGTGATCACGCCGCGTGCTTTTTGCTCTTCAGTCAGTCCGGCAATCATCGCGTACGCCCCACGCAGCTTAAAGCTGTGTACTGGCTGGCGATCCTCGCGCTTCACCAAAATGGTGTTGCCGAGACGCGATGAAATTTTTTCCATTTTTTGCAGCGGCGTGACCTGGGCAATTTCGTACACAGGGGCACGCAGCACCGCGCGCAAATACTCCGCGCCGTTCGGCGACGCGGGTAGCGGTTGAGACTCAGCCATCAGTTGTTAGCCTCCCAGCTTGGACTTATCGCGTACTGCGCCTTTGTCAGCGCTGGTCGCGAGGGATGCATAGGCGCGTAACGCGAAGGAAACAGCACGTTCGCGATTGTGCGGGGTGTAAGCTGCTTCGCCACGCGCCAGCTCTTTTTCACGACGAGCATGGATTTCGTTGTCTGGCAGATCCAGATGGATACGACGGTTCGGGATATCCAGCTCGATCATGTCGCCATCCTGGATCAGCGCAATGGTGCCGCCGCTCGCTGCTTCAGGCGAGATGTGTCCCACAGAGAGACCAGAAGAACCACCAGAGAAGCGGCCATCGGTGATCAGCGCACAGGCTTTGCCCAGTCCCATCGATTTCAGGTAGGTGGTTGGATACAGCATTTCCTGCATGCCCGGACCGCCTTTTGGTCCTTCGTAGCGGATCACCACACAGTCACCGGCCACCACTTTACCGCCGAGGATCGCCTCTACCGCATCATCCTGGCTTTCGTAGACTTTTGCCGGGCCTTTGAAGGTCAACAGCTCTGCATCCACGCTGGCGGTTTTTACGATACAACCATCTTCGGAGATGTTGCCGTACAGCACAGCCAAGCCACCATCCTGAGAGAACGCGTGTTCGCGGGTACGGATACAACCCTCTACACGGTCATCATCCAGCGTGTCCCAACGGCAATCCTGTGAGAAGGCCTGAGTGGTACGGATACCGGCTGGACCGGCGCGGAACATCTTCTTCACCGCTTCGTCTTTGGTCAGCATGATGTCGTACTGATCCAGGGTTTCGCGCATGCTCTGCTGCAAAACGTTGCGCGCAGTGGTGTCGATCAGCCCTGCACGATCCAGCTCGCCCAGAATGGCGACAACGCCACCGGCGCGGTGTACGTCTTCCATGTGATATTTCGGCGTACTCGGCGCCACTTTGCACAGGTGTGGCACTTTGCGCGACAGGCGATCGATATCCGACATATTGAATTCGATTTCGCCTTCCTGCGCCGCTGCCAGCAGGTGCAGAACGGTGTTGGTGGAACCGCCCATGGCGATATCCAGCGTCATCGCGTTCTCAAACGCGGCTTTGGTGGCGATGTTGCGCGGCAGTACGCGCTCATCATCCTGCTCGTAATACTTTTTGGTCAGGCTAACGATGCGTTTACCGGCGTTGAGGAACAGCTCTTTACGGTCGGCGTGAGTCGCCAACAGTGAACCGTTGCCCGGCTGCGCCAGACCTAGCGCTTCGGCCAGACAGTTCATGGAGTTGGCGGTGAACATACCGGAGCACGAACCGCAGGTCGGACAGGCAGAACGTTCGATTTTATCGCTATCGGCGTCACTGACGTTCGGGTTGGCGCCCTGAATCATCGCATCGACCAGGTCCAGCTTGATGATTTTGTCGGACAGCTTGGTTTTACCGGCTTCCATAGGACCGCCGGAAACAAAGATCACTGGGATGTTGAGGCGCAGTGACGCCATCAACATGCCCGGGGTGATTTTGTCGCAGTTAGAAATACACACCATGGCATCGGCGCAGTGCGCGTTAACCATGTACTCCACAGAGTCGGCGATCAGCTCGCGCGAAGGCAGTGAATACAGCATGCCGCCATGACCCATGGCGATACCGTCATCCACCGCGATGGTGTTGAACTCTTTAGCGACACCACCGGCAGCTTCGATTTGCTCCGCCACCAGCTTACCCATGTCGCGCAGGTGCACGTGGCCCGGCACGAATTGGGTGAATGAGTTAACCACAGCGATAATCGGCTTACCGAAATCGGCGTCGGTCATTCCTGTGGCGCGCCACAGGGCACGTGCACCCGCCATATTACGGCCATGGGTGGTGGTGGCAGAACGGTACTTAGGCATGCTCTATTTACTCCAGTCTGAAATATGACGCGGGCGCAGCTGCACCCGCGTAACGGTCTTGTTATGGATTAACCTGATCCAACCAGCCGTACTTATCTTCGGTTTCGCCCGTGAACAGGCCGAAGAAGGCGCTCTGAATTTTGGTGGTCACTGGGCCGCGTTTGCCGGCACCAACCTGAATGCCATCAACGCTGCGCACTGGGGTGATTTCTGCCGCAGTACCAGACATGAACACTTCATCAGCCAGATACAGCGATTCGCGCGACAGGGTCTGCTCACGCACTTCGATACCCAGATCGATCGCCAGTTTAATGATGGCGTCACGGGTGATGCCCGGCAGCGCTGAAGAAGTGAATGGCGGCGTGAAAAGAATGCCATCTTTCACTTCGAACAAGTTTTCACCCGCACCTTCTGAAATATAGCCGTTGGTGTCGAGAGCGATACCTTCCTGATAACCGTGGCGGCGCGCTTCGCTGCCCACCAGCAGTGAGGAAAGGTAGTTACCGCCCGCTTTAGCCGCTGTTGGCAAGGTGTTTGGTGCCACACGGTTCCAGGAAGAAACCATCGCATCAATACCATTTTCCAGTGCTTCAGCACCCAGGTAAGCACCCCATGGGAAAGCAGCGATGATCACGTCGGTGGTGTAGCCGTCTGGTGGGTTCACGCCCAGGCCTACGTCGCCAACAAACGCCAGTGGGCGGATGTAAGCGCTCTTCAATTTGTTCACGCGAATCACTTCGCGGCAGGCTTCCATCAGCTCATCAACGCTGGCGGCGATAGGGAAACGGTAGATCTTGGCGGAATCATGCAGACGCTGCATGTGTTCACGGTGACGGAACACCACTGGGCCTTTGTGTGAGTCGTAGCAACGTACGCCTTCAAACACAGAAGTACCGTAGTGCAGTGCGTGAGACATGACGCTAACCTTGGCGTCTTCCCACTTAACCATCTCCCCGTTGAACCAAATAAAGTCTGCTTTCTTCGTACTCATTGCTATTTCCTTTGGCGACTAAGCGCGGATTTGTTGTGATGTCTGTTGCTGGATCTCGACACAAGCGACATCCATAAGTTTGCTTAACTGCGAAGACAGTAAATCGACCGAGCGCTGGCTGGCAACGGTCATCTCGATATTAATGTTCTCGGCGTTAATCGCAGATGCCATGTTCATCGAGCACACCTGGAAGCCACGGTGGCGGACGACACGCAAAATGCGCTCCAATATTTCAGGACGGAAGCGAGCTTCGATAGACAATTGATGCTGGTTCATGCGGTTTTCTCCATCATGTTTGCGTTGCTGGCACCCGGCGGTACCAATGGCCAGACGTTCTCATGCTCATCAATCGAAACATGCAGGAAGTAAGGACCTTCACTGTTCAGCAGAGCATCAATGGCGTCGTCGACCTGATCTTTACGGCTAATACGTTGGCCTGGGATATCAAACGCGCTGGCCAGCGTGAGGAAATCGGGATTGTCAGTGAGGATGGTCTCGCTGTAGCGGCCATCAAAGAACAGCTGCTGCCACTGGCGCACCATGCCCAAGCGTTGGTTGTCCAACAGCAGGATTTTCACCGGCAGCTTCTTACGTTTGATGGTACCCAGCTCCTGGATATTCATCATGATGGAACCATCGCCTGACACGCAGATGACGGTGTCATCTGGACGCGCAACCTGTGCACCTACGGCAGCCGGCAAGCCAAAGCCCATGGTGCCAAGGCCACTGGAGGTGATGAAGTTCTCTGGCGCGGTGAAGCTCATGTGCTGCGCTGCCCACATCTGATGCTGACCTACATCGGTAGTGACCACGGCACTCTCGCCTTTGCGATCGGATACCTGCTTCAGCAGCAGAGGCGCATAGATCGCTTCGCCTGGATGATCGTAACGCCAGTCGAACTCGGCTTTCATCGCTTTGACTTCCGTGCGCCAGCCCTCAATCTGCAGCGGCATGCTCAGCGCAGGCAGTACCTGGTTTAAATCACCCTGCAGCGAAACGTGCGCACGGCGCAGTTTGTTCAGTTCAGCGGGATCGATATCGATGTGGATAACGCTGGCGTGCGGCGCAAAGGTATCCAGTTTGCCGGTGACACGGTCATCAAAGCGTGCGCCAACAGCGATCAGCAAATCACAGGATTGCACCGCAAGGTTGGCAGCCTTGGTGCCGTGCATGCCTAACATGCCGAGGTAAACATCACTGGACGGGTCAGCACTGCCTAAACCCTTCAGCGTAGAGACCATCGGAATGCCGGTTTCTTGTGCCATCGTACGCAATGCAGGAACGGCTTGCGCCATGCCAACCCCCCCGCCGATGTACAGCATGGGCTTATGCGCTTGTGCCATTAACTCGCGGGCTTCAGCGATGTGCTGCGGTGAATGGCTGATCGCCTCTTCAACTGGCAGCAGGTGCGGCGTTAAATCACCACTGGCAATTTGGATGTCTTTTGGGATATCAACCAGAACCGGGCCCGGGCGGCCTGACTGGGCAATGGCAAAGGCCTCGGCCATCACGGAAGGCAAATCTTCAAGGGATTCGACGAGGAAGCTGTGTTTAGTGCAGGCTAATGACAAACCGAGAACGTCAATTTCCTGGAAGGCATCGGTGCCGATAAAGGCTGACGAAACCTGGCCAGTGATGGCCACCACCGGGATGGAGTCCATCAACGCATCAGCTAAACCGGTGATCAGGTTGGTTGCACCCGGGCCAGAAGTGGCGATACAGACGCCTGTTTTACCGGTGGCACGCGCATAACCAATCGCTGCCATCACCGCACCTTGCTCATGACGACACAGTAGGTGTTCCACGCCGCCATCGTAGAGCGCATCGTACACTGGCATGATTGCGCCGCCAGGATAGCCAAACACTGTGTCGACACTCTGCGCGCGTAAAGCCTGAACTACCCACTGTGCACCTGTCATGGTTATTCTCCTGTATTCCTAGGGGAACAACAGAATTTTATGCTACTGCTCATAATCTGTTCCTCGCTGATTCGCTGATATTTAGCCTGGTTAAAAAAAAACCCCCGGACCTTTCGGTGCGGGGGTTTTTTGGAATTCCGGGCTTGATTTTTAAGCCTTTCTTTCTCCAAGCGATGCCCCGCACGGTGGGATAATAATCACCACCACGCTAATCACGACTAGGCTAATCACTTGTAGAAGGGCTTTCATGTGTTGTTTGTTTTTTCGATTGTTCGAAGTAATACCTACAGAGTTACCATAGTTATCCGGTCATTGACAATAATTTTCATAATGTTTTTTTATGACGCAAACGGCGCATGACGGTTATCGCATTGTAAGTAAAAGGTTATTTACAGTTGTGATAATTTTTCATTACGCACGCGGCGTAATAGATATTTATATTTTGCGATCTGGCTTCTAAAAGCAGCGAAAATGATGCAAAAAACGGTAATTGATCGGAATCAGGCACCGATATTAGCGAATCGCATTCGCCATCTGCCCTTTCTGCAAGCATGATGAAGGCAACAAGGAGTTGTTATGTCTTTATCTAAGGTTTTAACCCGTGCGGCATTGGGTGTTCAGGCCCCACTCGTCACTGTAGAAGTGCATATCAGCAAAGGATTACCTGCTCTCACGCTGGTTGGCCTGCCGGAAACCACCGTGAAAGAGGCACGAGAGCGGGTACGCAGCGCGATCATTAACAGTGGTTTCACCTTTCCCGCTAAACGCATCACCATCAATTTGGCTCCTGCCGATCTGCCTAAAGAAGGCGGACGCTATGACCTTCCTATCGCCATTGCGATTCTCGCAGCCTCAGAGCAGCTTCCAGACGCAAAACTGGCGCAATATGAATTCCTGGGGGAGTTAGCCCTAAACGGCGCGCTCTGTGGCGTTCAGGCCGCGATTCCTGCAGCGATGGCAGCACTGCAAGCGGGCAGGAGGATGGTGTTAGCTGATGAGAATCAACAGGATGTCGGATTAATCGAGCAAGGAGAAACCCTGGTCGGGAAGCATCTGGTCGAGATTTGTGCCTTTCTGCATAACCAGACCGCACTGACGGTGGCCCGTTCTCAACCAGAACCCTTTGAACAGGCGGACCAAGATCTCAGCGACATCATTGGGCAGGAACAAGGTCGCCGGGCACTTGAGATCACCGCGGCAGGGGGGCATAACCTATTGTTGCTTGGACCACCCGGTACCGGTAAAACCATGCTCGCTACACGCCTGCCAGGTATTATGCCTCCGCTGAACGATCAGGAAGCGCTGGAGTGCGCGGCCATTAATAGTCTGGTCAGCAGCGGGACTGTTCACCATCAGTGGCGCAGACGGCCATTTAGAGCGCCACATCACAGTGCCTCACTCTATGCGCTGATTGGTGGGGGCTCATTGCCGCGACCCGGTGAAATCTCTCTAGCCCACAATGGTGTGCTGTTTCTCGATGAACTGCCAGAGTTCGACCGTAAGGTGCTGGACTCATTACGTGAGCCCATTGAGTCTGGAGAGATAGCGATCTCCCGTGCGCGTGCCAAAGTGACCTATCCGGCTCGCTTCCAGTTAATTGCTGCCATGAACCCCAGCCCAACCGGCCACTATCAAGGCAGCCACAATAGATGCACGCCTCAACAAGTCCTTCGCTATCTGAGTCGGCTTTCCGGGCCCTTTCTCGACCGTTTCGATCTATCACTGGAAATCCCGCTCCTGCCGAGTGGCACCTTGAGCCAGAAACAAAAAGTCAAAGAATGCAGTGCAGATGTGCTTAAACGCGTGCTGACAGCCCGGCAGGCTCAAATGGAGCGTGCCGGTAAGGTGAATGCACATTTAACCAACCCGGAGATTATACGTTGCTGCGCGTTAGCACAGCAGGATGCCGAATGGCTGGAAGCGGTGCTCAACTCACTGGGACTTTCCGTGCGAGCATGGCAGCGGATTTTAAAGGTGGCGAGGACGATTGCCGATCTGGCAGGTGAGGAGGTGATTTTGCGGCAGCATTTGCAGGAGGCGGTGAGTTATCGCAGCATCGACCGATTACTGATCCATCTGCATAAAAGTCTGGAATAAATAACGGGGCCTTTAGGCCCCGTTTTTTTTAATCATCGCTATCGCTGAAGTCTTCCACCGTGTCCATCTGCGGCTTGCCGCCAGACAGGGTGTGGAAACGCTTAGGACGCTTAATGCGTGCGGTATATTTCGACCAGACGCGTTCAGCTTCCGTTTGCGGCTCACGAACACCACGACATACTTCTAAAAACGAACGCTCTTCATCAGTCGCTGGTTCACGCTTAGCGAGGTCCAGTTCGTTGAAGGCGTAACCGTGGCGTTCCAGAAGCTGAGCTTCTTTAATGGTGAAATCACCATGACGCGAAAAACCACGTGGGTAATGTTTGTTATCAAAGAAACGATTTGTTGTTGCGAAGCTATCCGCCATTTTACACGCTCCTGACTCTCATATGGCCGTGCTATTTATGGCGCGGAGTATTAGATAGGCTTGACAGAGTGTAAAACAAAACATTTAAATCAGTACGACAAACAAATTTTGGGAGAATGCTGTGGATACGGAATTACTGAAAACTTTCCTCGAAGTGAGCAGAACACGCCATTTCGGGCGTGCTGCTGAAGCGCTTTACCTCACGCAATCTGCCGTTAGTTTTCGCATTCGCCAGTTGGAAAACCAATTGGGGGTTAACCTTTTTACGCGTCATCGCAATAATATCCGTCTGACTTCTGCAGGTGAGCGTTTATTGCCCTATGCAGAAAGTTTGATGAGTACCTGGCTGATGGCCAAAAAGGAAGTTTCGCACACACAACAACATCACGAGCTTTCAATAGGCGCCAGCGCATCGCTGTGGGAAGCCTATCTAACCCCTTGGTTAAAAACGCTTTATGAAAACCGGGAAAGCCTGCATCTTGAGGCGCGCATCGCGCAACGACATCTATTAGTTAAGCAGTTGCATGAGCGTCAGCTGGATCTTTTAATTACCACCGAAGCGCCAAAAATGGATGAGCTCACCAGTCAACAGATAGGTCACATTTCACTCGCATTATTCCGCGCACGTAAAACCGAAAAACGCGAAAAATATGATTACATCAAACTGGAATGGGGCGCAGATTTTCACCAGCACGAAAGTTATCTGTCCAGTGATGATGTCCCAGTATTAACCACAACATCAGCGCATGTGACGCGTGAATTACTTCACACCACCGGTGCTTGCGCATTCTTACCCGACTCCTGGCACAGCATTTATAGTGACCTGATGGTTATTCCAGACACCCCTGTTGCCGTACGGCCACTGTATGCGGTGTGGTTGCAGAATAGCGATCAACAGGCGCATATTCGCCAACTGCTTAAATTTCCAGTATTGACTCAGTAATGAGGAGAGAGTTTGGGTGGATCGCAGTGAAACCCAAACTCTTTTCATGACTGAGTTTGGGTTTCATTGCTAAATTTTGGACAAAAAAAATCCTTTGCCGAAGCAAAGGATTGTTTTCTGGCAGGGGCGGAGGGACTCGAACCCCCAACACCCGGTTTTGGAGACCGGTGCTCTACCAATTGAACTACGCCCCTAAATAGGGTGGCGGAACGGACGGGGCTCGAACCCGCGACCCCCTGCGTGACAGGCAGGTATTCTAACCAACTGAACTACCGCTCCACCGATTCTGTACTGAAGTCAGAAAAACGTTCTGATTTCAGGTATTTCGCCCTTTCAGTGTCAATTGAAAGGTCACGACCCGATAACGAGTCTTAAATTGATGCCTGGCAGTTCCCTACTCTCGCATGGGGAGACCCCACACTACCATCGGCGCTACGGCGTTTCACTTCTG